>NZ_JBHSHC010000142.1:0-123117 GCF_042652925.1 Effusibacillus consociatus | reverse complement strand
GGTGAAACAATAAATGGCCCTAGTCAAGAGACTAGAGCCTGTAAGGAAATTTTAATTCCGAGAGTCTTAGAAACAAACAAGGAGGGGATTTGAATGAATCAGATCAAGGCGATCGTGTTTGACGCCTACGGGACCTTGTTCGACGTACATACGGTGGCTTCTCGTTGTGAACAGTTTTTTCCCGGTTTCGGACAAACCATTAGTGAAATTTGGAGACAAAAACAGCTCGAATACTCTTGGCTCCGATCATTAATGGGTCGATACGAAAATTTTTGGCACGTGACAGAAGATGCGCTCGGATTTGCTTTGAAATCGTTGGGATTAAACGCGAACGAAGAGGTTCGCGCCGCTGTACTTGAAGAGTATTTGCGGTTGAAACCCTATCCGGAAGTTCCGCAAGCGTTGCAAGCCCTGAGGCATCACAAATTAGCCATTCTTTCGAACGGAACCCCCAATATGCTCAACGCGGCGGTAACCAACGCCGGATTAACAGACGCGTTCTCGTCTGTCATCAGTGTGGACGAAGTAAAATCTTTCAAGCCTTTGATGGGAGTTTATCAATTAGCCCCTTCGAAACTTCACGTCCGGCGGGAGGAGATTTTGTTCATCTCGTCCAACGCTTGGGACGCGTCGGGCGCAAAAGTATTCGGATTCAATGTATGTTGGATCAACCGCTTTGGCAAGACATTCGAGGAGCTTCATGTCGAGCCCGATTTGACCATCACGGGTCTTGACCAATTAATCGAGAAACTGTAGGAATACGTCACAAAGGGACGATCCAATTGGCTCGTCCCTTTGTTGCCTACCGTCGTTTCCAAAGATATTTGGAAAGCGGCTTTCGCGCCGATTCTCCCTCGATCGCAACCGGCTCGGAAGGTTTTGAGTTCCGGGCCGCCATAGCGAGAATCGACCCGGAGCCAACGGAAGCCGCAAGATGGATTGCTTCCGCCAGTTCCTCTTCCGTGATTCCCATTTCTCGCGCACGCGCGATGTTGACCTGCACTCAGGGTTCGCAACGAAACGCGAGGGTCATACAGATGTGAATCAATTGTTTCGTTTTCTTGTCAAGAACCCCGTCTTCATGGGCTTCATGATAATATTCCATATGCATGTCGCAAAGTTTGTCAGATAAAGACATGGCTCTGTCCCCCTTTATTAGACTGCTAGCCCTTTTTCGAATATCGCTTTTTGGATGTTGCTCTCCTTCTCCTTAGTGCCGGGTTCCCCCAACAAACTGCAATCCCGCCAGAGTTCTACTTTCGCTTTTTCCCAAGGCATTTCGGGAGCTACAATGGTCATATACATTCTCACTTCATCTTCGGAAAGCCTTCGGCGTGTGTTTATGTCTTGAACATCCCCGATGTTCCATATTCCCGGCGGTCAGGCGGGATGTACAATACTGTAACCATCGTCAAGCAGAAAAATACCGAATTCGCGATTTTCCCGAATCACTTTCACTTGAACACCTCCTCTCGTTCGGAGATAGTACCTATTTCGATTTTCCGGGCCGTTTTCCTCCACCGTAACCCCTAACAACAAGAAAGAGGATGCCTATTGCAGCATCCACTTACATACAAAACCACGATGTACCATTTAAATTTGAATCCGTTCCGGATTCGTGTACACGTTCAAAGTCCCATTGCGAATAAATCCAACCGTTGTAATCCCCAGCTCCTCAGCCAGCTTCAAGGCCAACTCAGTGGGGGCCGATTTTGACAATACAATTTCACAGCCGATCTTTGCTGCTTTTAGCAGGATTTCGGAAGAAATGCGGCCGCTAAAAACAATTACTTTCTCATTTAACGAGATCCCGTTTCTTAGACAATACCCATAGATCTTATCAAGAGCATTGTGTCGGCCAATATCCATTCTTGCAACAATGATACCGTTTTTATCACAAAGTGCGGCATAATGCACGCCACCGGTATCCTTAAAGGTTCTGGCCGATTGCTGCATGGAGTCCATCAATCGAAAACAGTCTTCATATGAAAGTTTTACATTTTTGGAACTCTGCGTTTTTACCGTTTTTGCATCACTATAAAAGTAAAAGCTTTGTCTGCTTTTTCCACAGCAGGATGTGACGTACCGTTTGGAATGAAACATCTCGTTGAATTTATTTTTGTTATTGGTTTCAACGTAGGCATATCCTGCTGTTTCTACAATCCGAATCTCTTTTATATCGTTGAAATTTTGGATGACACCTTCCGATGCCAGAAAACCAATGACTAAATCTTCCACATACTCCGGTGTGCATACCATGGTTGCAAACTCTTGTTGATCCAATACTATTGTAATCGGATACTCGGTAACGATTGTATCCTCCGTGTATTCGATGCGGTTATTTTCATAGTGGATTATTGGCCGGGATACTTGAACCGGTTGAAACACAAGATTCACCTCCATGAAAAAAACGGGTCTACCGGGTTCGCGGTGGACCCAACTGTTGAAACTACTGTTTTAAGCCTTCCCCAATCCCTTTTAAAAGATTAAGACCAAAACCAATGGCTCGGTTGATGTCCGGATCTTTCAACGCTTTTACCAAATCGAAAACACCAACCCTGCTGTTGTTTTCAAGCCCTTCTTCCGCTTTCTGCAATCCCTTTGTGAGGCTGCTCACCAATTTTTTCGTCATTTCAGGATCCAGTTCCGCTAACGCTCCGGCCGTCGCCATTGCATTGTTGATCATATTGGTAACAGGAGGACGAAGTAACTGACCCACTGCGATCTTTGCAATCTGTTCTTTCGATTCAATGGCAGCATTAAGGGCTTCCAAGATTCCACTGTCGTGGAGTTCCTGAAGGAGTTTCAGCGTTTCCTGAATGCCTTCCGCATTACGGGCCACATCCTGTACCACTTTCTCAAGTGATTGTTCTTCTTTTTCTTTTTCGGTAAGAACGACTGGGGCAATTTTCGTAATCGGTTTCGCCATTATTTCCTACCTCCTGCAACATTCAAGTCAGCAATTGGTTCATAGTCTTTTCGTTCCCATTTTCTTTCCACCTGTACCCCTAACTGCGGGTTTCTCTTCGCATAACGCGGATTAAACATCGGGAGAGGGGAGGCACCCTCTACTTCAATAACTTCCAAACGGACCATCGTCTGCTTGTAGGCAGGTGTATGAGTTCGAACATCTACCGCGTTTCCCGTTAGTACATTAATCGCATTTTCATGACTTACGGAATGCATGGGAACATACAGTTCTTTTCCCTGTACACGCTCCGTCACCAGAGCACGAAGTTTAATTGCGCCGTACGGGGAAACAAGGCGTACCAATGAGCCATCTTTCACGCCGCGTTCGCGTGCAAGTTCCGGTGATACTTCCACAAACACGTCCGGTACTTTATACTGAATTCCCTTCGATTTGTTGGTCATGTTCCCTTCGTGGAAATGTTCCAAAAGCCTTCCGTTATTCACATTCAGATCAAATTCCTTCGGAAATTCTACCGGCGGCACGTATTCTACAAGGGAAAACCGTGCTTTTCCATCCGGAAAATTGAAACGCTCTGTGTAAAGCAATGGTTCATCGGTGCCATCTTTTTTCACTGGCCAGATTAAACTATCCCAATTCTCAAGACGTTTGTAGGATACACCTTCAAAAATCGGGCACAGGCTTGCGATTTCGTCCATAATCTCGCTTGGATGTTTGTAGTTCCAATTGGCACCAAGTCGATTTGCGATTTGCTGGATAATCCACCAATCGGGTTTGGACTCACCAAGCGGTTCAAGAGCTTGGTACAAACGCTGGATGCGTCGTTCTGTGTTGGTGAACGTTCCGTCTTTTTCAAGTGATGGAGAAGCAGGTAAAATCACATCGGCAAACTGGGCAGTTTTGGTAAAGAATACGTCCTGTACAACGAAGAACTCCAGTTTACTGAGGACTTCGTGTACGTGGTTCGAGTTTGAATCCACCCACGCCATGTCTTCCCCCATGAGATACATCGCTTTCAGCTCACCCTTTTCGACGGCTTCAAGCATTTGAATATTATCCAGACCTGGCTTGTTTGAGATCTTCACTCCATATGCCTTTTCAAACTTTGCCCGGGCGAGATCATCGGATACATGCTGGTAGCCAGGGAGCCAGGGAGGAAGTGTTCCCATATCACAAGCACCTTGCACGTTGTTGTGTCCACGCAGCGGAAATGCTCCCGCTCCGGGACGCCCAAAGTTCCCGGTGACGAGCAAGAGATTTGCAATCGCGGCTGATGTGTGGGAACCCGCAATATTTTGAGTAACACCCATTCCCCAAAGAACACAGGTTCCGTCTGCTTCCACAATCATTTCAGCAGCTTTGATCAGCTGTTCTTTTGGAATTCCCGTTACTTCTACCGCATAGTCCAATGTGTATTTTTCCAGGAATTTCAGATAATCTGCAGAATTATTGACTCGATTTTGGATGAACTGTTCGTCATGCCATCCCTGATCAATAATGTATTTCGCGACAGCCGTCAGCCATACAAAATCGGTTCCCTGTTTTGGATGCAGGTACAAATCCGACCGCTCCGCCATTTCATGTTTCCGAAGATCGGATACGATCAATTTTTGGCCATTCAGTTTCTTCGCACGCTTCACACGGGTGGCAAGAACCGGATGTCCTTCGGTTGGGTTTGCTCCAACAATGATCACCAGATCAGCCTGTGCTATGTCTTGAATCGTTCCCGAATCTCCCCCATACCCCACTGTTGAAAGCAAACCATCGGTCGCCGGCGATTGACAGTAACGTGAACAATTGTCCACATTATTGGTCTCAAACACTTGGCGAGCCAGTTTTTGCATCAAGTACGCTTCTTCATTCGTTGTTTTGGAAGAACTTACAAATCCTAGTGCATTACCGCCAAAGTTTTTCTTAATCTCACCAAGCTTTCCTGCAATGAGCGACAATGCTTCTTCCCAGCTTGCCGGAACAAACTCGTCCCCTTTGCGAATCAAAGGAGTGGTCAGACGCTGATCGCTATTCACAAAATCCCACCCAAACTTCCCCTTTACGCAAGTCGAAATACTGTTTACAGGCGCTTGTTCGGATGGTTCAATTTTCAAGATGTGGCGGTCTTTCGTCCAGACTTCAAACGAGCATCCAACTCCACAAAACGTACAAACGGTCTTCGTTTTCTTCGTACGAGTTTCCCGCATCGACGCTTCCACTTCAGAAATGGCGAAAATACCGCTGTAGCCAGGTTCTACTTCCTTCACCAGATCAATCATTGGATTCAGAAGATCTTTCCCGATCCCGGTCATAAATCCGGCTTCCCCCAGCATCGATTTTTCCATCAATGCATTACATGGACATACCGTTACACATTGTCCGCAAGATACGCAGGAAGATTCGTTAATGGACTTGTTGTCGTCCCACACAACCCGTGGAATATCCCGTTCCCAATCAATTGTCAACGTTTCATTGACCTGCAAATCCTGACAAACCTCTACACAACGTGCGCAGAGGATACATTGATCGGGATCGTAACGATAAAAAGGATGTGAGAAATCCGCTTCATACCCTTTTTCACGGAACGGACGTGTTTGATGCTCAATTTCAAGCAATTCTGCTGTGTTGTGAACCCTGCAATTCCCGTTGTTATTGTCGCAAACGGTACAATACAACAAATGGTTTTCCAAAATTCGATCCATTGCTTCGGTCTGTGCTGCTTTTGCAAGTTCCGAGCCGGTCAAAATGTTCATGCCTTCTTCGACCGACGTAGAACACGCCCTCATAATTTTTCCGTCAATCTCGCACATACAAGTATCACATGTTTGGATAGGGCCTAGAGTAGGCGAGTAACAAATATGAGGGTGTTCGATTTCCTGTTTCAACAGATAGTCAAGGATTCTCGTACCTTTTTCGGCCACATGGGGTACACCGTTGATACGAAAATTCACCTTTTGGCTCACTATAATTCCTCCTTTGGAACACAAAACCCACCATAAAACGATTTGTACAAATATATTCCAATATCAATAAAAATGAATAGCATTAACCTGAAATAAGAGGCTGTTTTTGTTCGTTGGCAGAACGCAGCTTGTTTATGTCCAAACGAATTAACATTGACACAACCAAAGCGAGAAGAAACAGTCCGGCAAACACATACAATGTTCCGACATAACTCTTTGTCGTATCCCTGACCCATGCTGCAAAAATCGGACCCGCCAGACCGGCCGCAGACCAGGCTGTAAGAATGTACCCGTGAATCGCCCCTAATTGCTTAGTACCAAATAAATCTCCGATATAAGCAGGAATTGAAGAGAACCCTCCACCGTAGCACGTTATAATTACGAAAAGCAGGAGTTGGAATAAGAGAGCATTCATCGATTGCGGCAACAGGAAATAAGCAATGATCTGAATGACAAAAAAGGCGGTATACGTATTGGGTCTGCCGATGAAGTCGGAAAATGAAGCCCACCCAATTCTTCCGAGACCGTTAAACAGGCCCAACAGCCCCACCATGGTTGCCGCGGCAATAGGACTCATCTTGGCTATCTCCTGAGCCATCGGTGACGCCACTGAAAGAATAGCAATGCCACAGGTGACGTTGATGAACAACATAATCCACAGGTACCAGAAGCGACGTGTTTTTACCGCTTCATTTGCCGTTAAATACGAAAGATCCTGGTTGATTTGTGTCGTTCCCGATTCCACTTTGTCCTTGAAACCGGCAGGCATCCACCCCTTAGGAGGGGGAGACAGATACTGAGCGGAAGCAAACATGAGAATAAAATAGGCTATTCCAAGAATCATGAATGTACCCGCAATTCCAACCGACAGAATTAAACGAGCCATGATCGGACTGCTGAGAAGTGCCGCGAATCCGAATCCCATAATAGCCAGTCCGGTAGCAAGACCTCTTCTGTCCGGAAACCATTTTACAAGAGTGGAAACGGGTGTTATATAACCGACCCCAAGACCTATTCCTCCAAAAACTCCATAGAACAGATAGAGCAGGTACAGAGACCCGAGTTTCACCGCCAACCCGGCCCCCACCATTCCGATTCCGAAAAAGAACGCAGCCAGGATACCCGATTTGCGAGGCCCGTGTTTCTCTACGAAATGACCAAGAAATGCTGCAGACAAACCAAGAAACAAAATAGCGATACTAAAGGTGAGCGATACTTGTTTCGTATCCCAACCGAACTCTTTCATCAGTGGCTTGGTAAATACGCTCCATGCATAAACGGACCCAATCGAAATGTGGATCCCTACAGCAGCTGCCGCAATCAGCCAGCGATTTTTAACTTTTTCCACAATCATTCAACCCCTTCTTGTATTCGCTTACAAAATAAAATCCAGCACAAAACAATCTCTCCCTATCGGAGACTGTTTCATGCTGGATAATACTCCTACAACAGTACTTATAACAGTATCAACCTAGCGCACATATCAACAATAGTCAGTTAGCGTTTGTTCACATAACTAACCATTTCAATGTTATTTTACATTTCATTCATAAATTCGTCAAAATATAATTCTTAATCCTTATCAATTGGTTTATCGAAGATAAAAACCGACACTCCCATATCTTCTTCCACCTTGATATCAGAGAATAAGTGCAGCAGCTTGGCCCCCATCAACTCCTCCAGCCCCTCAGGTACCTGGTGGGCGTAAATTTCTTGGATCATCTTGGTGCGTGCTGTATGAACCATCTCTGCTCCCTGTGGAGTCTGGACGATAAATCTTTCAGTTGGTGTCAGGTTTCCATGCAATATGGAAATGGCCATGTTATCAACAAAAGTGGTCTTAATCCGTTCGGGTCCTTTCCCGAAATGGTCTTTGCGAACTTTGCGAACGATTTCATTAAATCGGGCTTCCTTACTCAATTCTAACTTTCACCTCACCTCAGATGTAATTCTAGTATACACTTCTCCATCACAGAGTACTACGGTTGATATCCTGCTGCCTGCAGGAAGTTAACTTCTTAAACAACCCAAGGAGGCCAGTGTGATAGCCTCCTTGGGTACTTACGCTTGATCGGTCGTGTCTGGAATTCGCCATAGATTCGATGCTGACAACACGTCCGTAGTTCGGCTCCGGCTTCCGCCGGTTCCCTTGCCTCCTGGGTAATGGGATTTAAGTA
Organism: Effusibacillus consociatus; assembly: GCF_042652925.1. Lineage (NCBI taxonomy): Bacteria > Bacillati > Bacillota > Bacilli > Caryophanales > Alicyclobacillaceae > Effusibacillus > Effusibacillus consociatus. The sequence continues at coordinate 115,057 of NZ_JBHSHC010000142.1, read as the reverse complement.
ATCTCCAGCTTCAATGTCCACTTGGTACCCCTCGGTTACTTGACGGTTTTCCGCAGGATACGAAATTTCTTGGTTATCCGTCAGATTGACCACCTCCTGTACTGCAGTATTCACAAAAGAACCAAACTCTATATAGGCATAGGTAGGGATACAAATACAATCATCGTTCCTCAACTTAAAAAGCGCGGCTGCATAATTTGGTATGGACACTTCCATACAGAATGGAGAATGAAACATGATCCATCCACATACGGAGCTTCGGTATATAAATGAAAAAATCGGGTTTGGCGTTTTTGCTGCGAAATTCATTCCCAAGGGAACCATTACTTGGGTGCTGGATGAGCTTGACCAAATTCTGGATCCGTCATATGTCGCTTCTCTTGATCCGGACAGACGCAAATTGATTACCAAATATTCCTATCGCAATCAAGAGGGGAAATATATTCTTTGTTGGGACCTTGGTCGATTTGTGAACCACAGCTTTCATGCGAATAGCGTCGGTACTGCATACGACTTTGAAATTGCCGTGCGGGACATTTACCCGGGTGAGGAGATAACAAACGATTATGGCTCTTTAAATCTCGATGAGCCGTTTGATTGTTTTCCTGAAGAAGGGACGGATCGAACATGTGTGATGCCGGATGATCTTCTTCGCTTCTATGAGGAATGGGATCAGAAGGCTCTCGATGCATTCAGATATTTTAATCAAGTGGAACAGCCTTTAGCGCATCTCATTCGCCCAGAATGTAAGGAGAAAGTAAAGATGGCCGCAGATCGGCAAGTGTTAATCGATTCCATCAGGTCGACCTATTATGATCGTTCGTCGATCAACAATACAAGGTGGACGCTCCGTTAAAAACGGAAGGCTTGCGCCACATGTTAAAAAGCCTTGAACCATACGGGTTCAGGGCTTTTTACTAGGCCGCTTGTAACCTCATTCTGACAGGGAAACAGGCGTGGCCTGAAATATTAATGTGTAATCAGGTTGATAATTTCTTCACGCAAGTCTATAAATGTTTCGCTTGAACGGTATTTTCGACTTTGTCCTTCTTCAATTTCATAAGGAATGGGACTATGCATCTCCTTGATGATTCGACCGGGTCGAGCAGACATCACAACAATATGTGTTCCTAATAAAAGCGCCTCTTCCACATCGTGTGTAATGAAGAAAAAGGTTTTATGTGTCTCCTTCCATATTTTCCGCACATTTTCTTGCATCTGTTCTTTTGTGATTGCATCCAATGCCCCAAACGGCTCATCCATCAAAACAATCCTTGGATCATTGGCCAATACACGTGCAATGGAAGCCCGCTGCTTCATACCACCGGACAGTTCATAGGGAGCTGATTGGCTGAATTGCGAAAGACCCACCATATCGAGATAGTGTTTTACAGTTTGATTTCGTTCTTCGGCAGACACTTTTCGCATCTTTAAACCAAACTCCACGTTTTCTTTAATATTTAACCAAGGATACAGTGTATGCTGTTGGAAAACCACCCCTCGGTGTCTGTCGGGCTTGGGTGACATCGATTTTCCATCAAGCAATACATCACCGCTTGTTGGTTGTTGAAAACCGGCGATGATTCGCAGCAGAGAGGTTTTACCGCACCCGGAAGGTCCAAGTACGCATACAAAACTCCCCTCTTCAATTTCCAAATTAATATTCTGCAAAGCATATACTTGTCGGGAATCTGTTTCGTAAGTCAATTCCACATGTTTCATTTCTATAACCTTCGTTTTATTAACGGTTACCTTCATTGGAGACTTCCCTTCTATTTTTCGGGTCCATGTTACTATTTCCCGCTTTTGCTCTCTTTCACTTTCGATACGAATTGCGACTGGATCGCCTGTTGATAAACATCCAGTGCAGGTGCAGACGGAATTGACTTTTGCGTTACCATGAATTCTCCTGTATCTTTTAATGCTTGAGCAAATGCTCCTTTGTTATTGGTAGTCCCTAAATGATTCGATCCGGCCTGCTCGGAAGCATCCAACCAGATTAATTGATCCATAAATAATCCGGCATCCGACTCTGATACATTCAATTCCTTGGCCATGGCTTTCACTGCTTCTCCTTTGTTGGAACGGTAAAACTTAACCGCCTCATCCAATGCTTCAATATATTTTGTTACCATGGCCGGATACTTTTGAATAAACGATTTGCTGGCCACGCACACATCAGCTGTGACAATTCCTTTCTTTGACAAATCACGGCTGGTTAAAAGAACCTTGCCACCATCATCAATCATTTTTCCTAGAATGGGGTACCAAACATACCCTCCATCAATCTGTCCTTGTTTCCAGGCGGCTAACATGTCTTGCGGCTGCATGTCCAACAGAGTGACTTTCGATTGATCAATTCCGTTCAATTTCAAAGCAGACAGAAAGCTGTAGTGAGTGGTGGAACCAAAAGGAACCGCGATCTTCTTGCCGACTACATCAGAAAACGTATTAATACCGCTTCCTTTTTTCACCACAAGCGCCTCGTTATCACCTATCACATCATGTAACCAAATTACTTGATAGGGCAGGTTTTGTGCTACACCGGTTGCCACAGAGCTCGAGCCGATCAGACCGAAATCAATACTGCCTGACGTAATGGCTGTATTCACGTCTCTGGCAGAATCAAATTGTCGCCAGTTCACTTTCACTCCTTCAAATTTCTTTTCATAGATACCGATTGCTTTTGCCAGCAATTCAGCATTTGGTATGACCTGGTAACCAATGCGAATTTCTGTCGGTTGATCGCCCGTTCCCGGTGAACTGTTTGATTGCTTTGTTGAACTGGAAGATCCACAAGCAGATAGAATGACCATGCTAAAAATCAAAACCACACTTGCCCACCATTTTCGAATAATTAGTTTCATTTGTTTAACCCCCGTCCTTGAAATCTCTTTAATTGGAAATTTGATTACCCTTTTCCTTTCCAAGGAATCACTTTACTTTCAATTCCCCGTAATAAACGATCAAGTAGAATACCGGTTACTCCCATTACAATAACCCCGACAAACATGACATCGCTGCGCAAAAATTTACTTGCATCCAACACCATCCAGCCGATTCCGGAAATAGCCGCAACCATTTCAGCTGCAACCAACGTAGTATAGGTAAAACCCATCGCTGTGCGCATTCCGGTAAAAATTTCAGGTAAACAAGAGGGGAATATGATATAACGAAAAACTTGCCACTTATTCGCTCCTAGTGATTCTGCAGAATGAATTCGATCTTCATAAACCCCCTTGACTCCTGACATAGCGGCAATATACATAGGAGCGAAAGCAGCAAGGTAGAGCAAGGCGATTTTTGATTCATTGCCGATTCCAAACCATAAAACAAGCAATGTGTAGTAGGAAAGTGGGGGCAGTGGTCGATAAAATTCAATCAACGGGTCAAAAGCAGCTCTAATTTTTGAAGAATAACCACTCAGCAGGCCTAACGGAACAGCTGTGAGTAAAGCCAGGAAAAAAGCAATAAACATGCGGAGCAAACTGTCTGCCAAATGATAGAACAAACTATTCCCTTTGTAACCTGACTGTAAAAGATCTACAAACGTTACCCAAGTCCGCTCTGGAGAAGGAAAGAAAACTTCGGGTACAATTTTCAGCTTTGTGATGGTAAACCACAACAACAAGAAAAAGACAGCTGATATAAAGGTAATGTAGATTTCTTTCGATACAATCCCCCTTTTTCGTACAGAACTCAGTGATTTTTTTACTTCCTTTTCCACGCTGGAGATATTCGTGCTCATTCCAAATCCATCCCTCCCGCAACACATTAGTACATCGGTACGTCTGCACGTCATTACATCCGTACCACTGTAACATAAATATAATCCACTTTTTAAATCGTTGCAATATTTTTATTTGTTAGAACAATAGGTGCGAGATATCAGTTACGCGGGTTCAGGAAACAATCATTTGCGGAAAGGCAGACTCTTCGGTGGTTTTGTTAACAAGTTTATCCGTTTGTAACTTTAAACTTTCGAATTAGCCTCTGTAAGTCTTCTGCCATTTGCGCCAAAGCGGCGGCGGAAGCAGAGATCTCATCTATGGATGCCAATTGTTCTTCGGCAGATGCCGATACGCTCTGTGTTTCTGCCGATGATTCTTTCGCAATGGCAGATATTAAATGAATGGAGTGAACGACCTGTTCTGTACTGGCAAACAATTGTTGAGAGGCTGTTGATACTCCTTGAATCTGATTGGTAACCTCACTCATGGAAAGCTCAATCTGTTTAAATGATTGTCCTGCTGTGTTTACTACATGAATACCTTCAGTCACTTCTTTGGTTGCAGTTTCCATAGATTGAACCGCTTGCTTTGTCTCGTTTTGGATGACAGATATTAAGCTGGAAATTTGTTGAGCGGCTCCTGCCGATTGTTCCGCCAATTTACGGACTTCATCCGCTACGACGGCAAACCCGCGACCATGTTCACCTGCCCTGGCAGCTTCAATCGCTGCATTTAAAGATAACAGATTCGTTTGTGCGGCAATTCCTGTAATCACTTCTGTTATTTGACTGATTTCGTTTGAGCGCTCTCCCAATCGTTTCACCAGTTGTGCCAAAGCATTGACCGTATTGTGAATCGAATTCATCTGTTGAACAGCTAATTCAATCGCTTGGTTACCTTCCATTACTTTTTCTGAAGTTAGATTTGCAGTAAAGGAAACATGTTGGGCACTTGATGCAATCAGCTGTACACTTGCTGCCATTCCGATCATTGTTTTGGAACTTTCCTCTACACTACGGACTTGGTTTTCTGAACCGGACGCTACTGCCAGAATGTTGAAAGAAATATGTTCCGTTGCTTTGCTTGTTTGCTCCGCACTTGACGTTAATTGTTCTGCAGAAGCGGCTACTTGCTCAGCACTGGAACCGACTTGAAAAATTAAATTCCTTAGATTCATTATCATGGTGTTCAATGCCTGTGCCAGTTGACCGACTTCATCATTAGAGTTACTTTGAATCCGTACAGTCAGGTCACCATTAGCCAAAGATTTGATTCTATCAAGGATTGATGGGATTTCCCTTAACATATAGCTTAGGGAAAAGTAAACCAATCCAACAAGAACCAAAATGGACACGGTTATATACATGAGTGTTGTTCTCGTAAACGAAGCAATCTGTGATAACGCTTCCTCGTGCGGCATTGCCGTGCCAACTGACCAAGCAGTGATGGGTACCGGTGAATATCCTACATACTCCATTCGGTTGTTAACTTGAACGAGCTTCAGCCCATTTTCTCCCGCAATCATCCTTTGTCCAATGGAACCTACTTCTCCTGGGAGTTCCGACAGTTTTTCTTTCATTACTTTTTCTTTGTCTGGATGGTACATCACGGTTCCATCCCTTGCCAACAAAAAAGTATATCCGGTCTGACCAAACTCATAGGACTTCATAATTTGAGGCAAAGTATCCAAAAACAAATCGATGGCAACAAATCCTACCGTACTTGAACCATCTTTCACCTGTTTAAGGACACTAATCACCAATTTCCCTGTTACCGCATCAACATAAGGGTCAGTAAAAGAAATATCTTCTGCGGCTAATGCTCGTTCATGCCATGGACGATTCTGGATATTCCAATCCGGAGTTGATAAATAGGAATTATTCCCAACTAAAAAACTGCCTTTTTCACTTGCAATCCATACCAGAGATAAAGTTTTATCAGTTTGTATTATAGCATCCAGTGATCGTCTGACAGCGTTATAATGAGGGTTGGTCAACGCTTCATCTCGTGATTTAACAGTTTTTAAGTAGTTTACAATGTCTTGATTTGTACTGATCTGCCTGACAAGTGTTCCTTTTTCACTAAACAAAGCGTTGATTTGATTGGCAATGGCCTTGCTTTTAACGGAAAGGGTATCCTCTATGTCTTGTAATAACAGATTCTTTGTGTTTACGTAATTCACATATCCCGTTAAGGCAAATACAATCGTAATGATAATAAATATTGCCAGGGAAAGCTTTTTGGCTATGCTGTCTCGTATCCACATGATTAGACCAGTCTCCTTTATGTAACAAAAAAGACTGCCGAGCGAGGTTTCCCGACAGTCTGACACTCCCTCAAATGAGGAATCTTCATTTTTTAGGGTTCCACCTTATTTGGAATGGCAGCTTGATTTGTACCAAGCTGATTCCAATCAGTCGATTTGACCCTTTCTTTCACCCGTACCTGGTAATACACCATCAGAAGAATCAACCAGGCTAATCCTGAATAAACAGATTCCTTGGTTAAGGGAGATGTTGCAATCGCTACCATAGCACCAATCAGCAACAGTAAACCGATCACTGGTAAAACAGGCCAAAACGGAACTGGGAATTGAAGTGTTTTCTTCTCTTTTAGGCAGCGACGTCTGAAAACCAATTCGCAAACCAAGATGACTCCCCATGTGAACAGTGAAGCAAATGCCGACGCACTGGTAATCCAAACATATACGTTATCAGGTGCCAAATAGGTGATAACGATTCCGATGGAAATCATGGCCGCAGTAGCCCAGACAGCGATATGAGGTACCTGATTCCGATTCAGCTTAGTAAACTGTGGAGAATATAATCCCTTGTGGGACATACTGAAAAGCATTCGGCTGCCACCGTAAACACCCGTGTTGCAAGAGGAAAGTGCGGAAAGAATAATGATTAAGTTTACGAGTCCCGCAGCAACTGGAATCCCGATTTTTGTAAATAGAAGAACGTACGGGCTTGTGGCACTCTGTATCAAATAGTTCCATGGAAACACACACAACATAATCAGAATGGAACCGATATAAAATACCAAAATCCGCATGGTTACCGACCGGAATGCTTTACGCATCGAATTTGCGGGATTATGGGATTCGCCCGCTTCAACAGCCAGCGTTTCGATACCACTATAGGCTTGTACAACCAGTGAAATGACTGCAAAAACTCCCAGCCAACCATTCGGCACGAATCCGCCATTTACCCAAAGGTTTGTTATACCAACAACCTCACCGTTATTGAAAATACCCGTGAGTATGATCAGTCCCCCGAAGATCATAAATACAACTATGGCGAGAATTTTTAAAAGAGCGAACCAGTACTCGATTTCACCAAAAATCTTTACGGCAAGCAGATTTGAGAGAGTAAATAGAATTAAGGCGATCAATCCGGGAATCCAAGCGGGAAAAGAGGGGTACCAATATTGCACTAACTTCCCGATAGCTGCGAGTTCGGACATCACAGTGGCTACCCAGTAAAACCACCACATGCCGGATGTCAAAAACCCCATTTGATGACCAAGAAGTTCACCGGCATAGTGACTGAAAGATCCTGCAACAGGCTTTTCTACCGTCATTTCACCCAGGGCTCTCATTACGATTGCAGCGAGTATACCCGTAATGATAAAGGCAACCAAGACCCCCGGACCGGCTAATCTCACAGCCGTTGAAGCCCCGTAGAACAATCCGACCCCAATAACCCCTCCAATTGCCAACATTTGAATTTGGCGATTTGACAAGCTTCGGTTAAGTCCTTCTGATGTTGTTTCCTGAAGGCCTCTTTCTCTTTCAACCATCGACATAACGCTCGTCCTCCTCTGTGCCTGAGAGTTTTGTATTAAGCTATCCAACACGTTTTAATTTTTCGTGAATTACCAATAAAAGAAAATCACCTGCTTTAGGACAACACAGAACTGGATAAGATTGTAAGCGCTTACAAGAATGCATTTTACTTATTTTGAATCTTGAACGGTAAGAAGATGGGCACGTGTTGTCGATGGTATCGAAGAGGCTGCTTTAATTGGATTATCATGCCCATCTATCTGTGATGATATAAACCTTTCCACTTAACACAAATCAGATAAAACAGTTTTCACGGTCTCCACAACGAAACGCAAATCATCTTCAGTTGAAGACAGCGGTGGAGCAATGATCAATACATTGTTGTAACCGGGAACGGTATCGCCGTTTCGCCCAATGATCAGGCCTTTCTTTTTACAAGCTGCTATGATGCTTCCCATCAATTCTTCGGACGCTGGAGCTTTTGATTTTTTATCTTCGACTAATTCAATTCCATATAAAAATCCAACTCCACGAACTTCTCCAACCTTGTCTAAAGCGATCAAATCATACAATTCGCTTAAGATGGATTCGCTTAATTCGGCTACTCGATCCACTATTCTTTCGTTTTCAATGATTTCGATATTTTTAAGGGCGACTGCACAAGAAGCCGGGTGCCCTCCATAAGTGGAAATATGCCTTAAATGATTGTGTGTGCCGTTTTCCTTAAATTTTGCATAGATTTTCGAACTCACCGCGGTAGCTCCTAATGGAAGGTACCCGCTTGTCAACCCTTTGGCCATGGTCACAATATCCGGTTGAACCCCTTCTGAATGCATGAAACCAAACATCTTACCGGTACGGCCAAAGCCCGAAACCACTTCATCAATAATCAACAGAACATCGTGTTTCTTACAAATCTCTGCTACACGACGCAAATATTCCTTTGATGGGATGATTACTCCGCCCCCAGATATAAACGGCTCCATAATCACCCCTGCTACGCTGTCCGCACCTTCCCAGTTAATCACCTGATCAATAAGCTCTGCCGCTACCCTATCACTATCAGGAACGTCTTCACCAAACGGTGAACGATAGCTGTATGGCGGCGGGACATGAAGGAACCCTGGGGCTGCCGGATCATATTTCATTCTCCGATTTGCCTGGGCGGTTGCACTCATTGCGCCCAGCGTTGAACCATGATAAGCACGATATCTGGAAATGAATTTGAATTTTCCCGGATTGCCATTTTGGATATGATATTGACGGGCTATTTTGAATGCCGTTTCATTCGCTTCAGACCCGCTATTGGAGAAAAACGTAGTATACGATCCCTGAAGCAGTTCGCTGATTTTTGCAGACAATTCAATAGCCGGTACGTGACTCATAGTCAGAGGGAAATAAGACAAATTTACCATCTGTTCATAAGCCGCATCTGCAATTTCTTTGCGTCCATGTCCCAGATTTAAACACCACAATCCGGAGACTCCATCCATATATTTATCTCCGTTTGTGTCGAAGAACCAGGCACCTTCTCCTCGTGTTGCAATCGTCGGACTGGCTTTTTCATTATACCGGTACATCGCATGCCACAAATGATCTTTATCTTTTTGAACAAGGTCTTTTGTTTCAAGTTCCAGTTGCATAGTTTAACCTCCCTTATATAATATCATTTATTTTAAAAATATTTTTTGGGAAATATTGAAAACTAAACCATAACCGGACTATTGCTCAGAACGGAATCAAGCGAATGGTACTCGAAGCCATGAGCATCTGCGACCGCTTTATAGGTCACTTTTCCATCGATAACGTTAAATCCTTTAGCCAATGCCTTATTATCCAACGCCGCTTGCTTGTATCCTTTATTGGCAATTTGCACCCCATACGGAATTGTTACATTGGTCAAGGCAATTGTAGATGTGCGGGCGACAGCCCCCGGCATGTTTGCTACCGCATAATGGAGAACGCCGTGTTTTTCATACGTTGGATGGCTGTGAGTTGTAATCCGGTCAATCGTCTCAATAGAACCCCCTTGGTCAATCGCGACGTCAACGATAACCGAACCCGTTTGCATTGTTTTGACCATTTCTTCGGTGACTAAACGCGGCGCACGAGCTCCCGGAATCAGCACCGCCCCTATGAGTAAATCTGCTTTCTTAACAGCTTCAGCTATATTGTAGCTATTTGACATGAGGGTCTTTAAACGTCCTTGAAATTGATCATCCAATTGACGGAGTCGATCGGGATTCACGTCAATTATGGTAACACTAGCCCCGAGTCCGAGTGCCATTTTTGCTGCATTGGTTCCTACAATACCTCCGCCAATAATAACGACTTCAGCCGGCGACACTCCTGGTACACCACCAAGTAATACTCCTTTGCCGCCCTTCGATTTTTCCAAAAATTGAGCGCCGATCTGAATTGACATACGCCCAGCCACTTCACTCATCGGGGTCAACAATGGAAGAGATCCATTATCCAATTGAATGGTTTCATAGGCAATTGCCACTACTTTATTCTCAACGAGCGCTTGAGTTAATTCAGGCTCTGGAGCTAAATGGAGATAAGTGTAAAGAATTAATCCTTCTCGAAAAAACTGGTATTCCTCAACAAGGGGCTCCTTCACTTTAATGACCATTTCAGCAGACCAAGCTTCTTCAGCTGTAGCAACGATTTTGGCTCCGGCAGTTTCATAATCACCGTCAGTAAATCCACTGCCTAATCCAGCACCCGTCTCAATCCAAACTTCATGTCCATTATTTTTGAATGCGATCACACTTGCAGGAGTCATACCTACCCGGTTTTCATTGTTTTTTATCTCTTTCGGAACGCCTATAATCATGGAATCCACCCTTTTCCCCTAGTTTTTCAACTTTGTTGAAAGAAGAAGGACGTGATACTGCAACATCAGATCAATCCAGGAACCTGTAAAGTGAAAGTGATCACGTCCACCGATAAACCTCAAGATACACTCACTCAAGTAGTTTTTAAAATCACAACATTGTCATCATTTGTGAGTTTCGCAGCATTTGCCTCGTCGGTATCAATATGAAACTCCAGACGATAATTGGGACTAACCCTGATTTTTACATTGCTGAATATAATTTGTCTTTCCGATTGACAGATTACGAATACATTGTCGCCATCATCAACCTGAAAATCTAATGCATCTTCTTGGGACATGTGAATATGTCTACTTGCAATAATTAATCCTTCGTGCAAATAGATTGATCCATTTGGTCCAACCAGAGTAATCGGACTGCTTCCAGCAAGATCCCCTGAATCTCTAACCGGAGGAGACACTCCTAAACGGTGAGCATCCGTTAAAGATACTTCTACTTGTGTCTTTCCGCGGGCTGGCCCCAATATTCTGACTTTATCTATTACACCTTTAGGTCCGGCAAGCATCACTGTTTCTTTGGCTGCAAACTGGCCAGGCTGAGACAATAGTTTATGAATTTGCAACTGATACCCAGTCCCAAACAAAACTTCTACATGCTCCGGAGAAAGGTGTACATGCCTTGCTGAAACACCAACAGGAATTGTTTTCACTCCACCTTCATGAATGAGTGATTTGACTCGATTTGGTTCCAAGATTTCCTTAATGGTGCTCATTGCTTTTTACCAGTTTCTATGATCCAAGTGGGCATATTTCTCCAGCAGACGAACCGGCATTTTCAAAGCATCTCTTCTGAACGGCGGAGCCAATTGCGTGCCATCAATCTGGATATCAATTACTGTCGGTTTGTTCGATTGAATCGCCTTTTCGATGACGGGACCCAATTCATTCGCATCTTCCACTCGTATGCCAACAGCCCCCATTGATCTGGCTACTTCGGCGAAGTCAGGATTTTGAATATCCGCACCTACAAAACGGTTGTTGTAATAGTCAACCTGGTTCTTCTTCTCTGCACACCATGCTCCATTGTTAAATACACAAGCAATCACAGGAATGTTTTGTTCTACAGCTGTACTGACTTCATGCAAACTCATTCCCCATGCTCCATCACCTACAATTGCAATCACCGGACAATCGGGTCGGGCAATTTTGGCACCAAGTGCGGCAGGATAAGCAAAGCCCGTGTTGCCAAACGTCAGAGCGGCTATATGCTTCCGAGGTTGGTTAAACTTCAGATAGGCGTTAGCTGTGGAAGAAACATTACCAATGTCTGTTGATACAATTGCATCTTCAGGCAATACCCTCGTCAGTTCCAATAAAGCCCTGCGCGGGTTAATCGGATTGCCATCTACCATCGCCAGTTCAACCAGTTCTTCTTCCCACTTTTGCTTTTCCGTTGCAACTTCCAACAAACGTTCCTGATTGGGTTTCATTCCAGGCTTTAATGCTTGTAAACGTTTCATGATTTCGAGGCTGGCTTCACGTGCATCACCGATAATACCTACTTCAATAGGATGGGTACGTGCGATATTTCTCGGATTGATATCAATCTGAATGATCTGAGCCGTCTTCGGGAAGTAATCAATATCGTAGCACGGCAATGTTCCAAATACCGACAATCTGGTACCGATCGCTAAAACGACATCCGCTTTCTTTAGTGTGTTCATCGCCGCTTTGGATCCCATGTATCCAATCGGACCCACTGCTAAAGGATGATTAGCCGGGAACGCATCATTATGCATATAAGAAACAGCAGCAGGGGCTGTTAAATATTCCGCAATCGCTGTTACCGCCTCAATCCCATCGGAGTCAACGGTACCCCTCCCCGAAATAATCACCGGATATTTGGCTTCAGCTAATATTTTGGCAGCTCTGTCTAAAGATTCAGTCGAACCGCAACCGCGAGCGTCTACACGATATTGATGGGGTTCAAGAATTTGATCTTCCAGTTCACCGTAAAAATAGTCACGAGGAATATCATAAAGGACAGGCCCCCGTTCAGCGTAAGCAATCCGAAACGCTGTTCTCAGGCAGTCGGCTACCCGACTTGGATGCGTTACTCTAACCGTTTCTTTTGTGATGGCTTTAAATACAGACACCTGATCACATTCTTGGAAACCGTCCCATCCAATGGTCGGAGTGCCTGCTGAAGGCGAAATCACAACCATAGGCGTATGCGCTTGATAAGCTGCGGCTACAGAGGTCACCATATTGGTGATTCCGGGACCGTTCTGCCCGATGACGACCCCTGCAACTCCAGAAACCCGAGTATAAGCATCTGCCATGTGAGCTCCGCTCTGTTCATGACGCACACCGATAAAGCGAATGCCTGCACTGGGCAACAGATCCAGCAGATCCATAAAGGCCGAACCCAAAATCCCGTTTATATGGGTGACCCCTTCTGCAACTAAGGTCTCAACGATCGCTTCACTGGGCGTCATTTTTACTTTCGTGCCTTTTACATTTTGGGTTTCAACTTTTGCCATGATCAAAATCCTCCTTTAAGTGATAGTTATGAGTACAATCTAGTTATAATTGGTACGAACATCAGGTTGTTCGTATCAATTATAACTTAATAATAGACCTACCTATCATTCTTCTAATCTAACTTCATTAAAACCACCTCCTTGTTAAGCAGTTTAGTTATAACAACGTCATGACGTACGTACCAGTTGTTATTCATATAGTACAATTTGTGCTATCGATAGTCAATACATCAAATTGATAATTCAGAGTATTTTTTGTTATACGAACTTAAGCAGAATAGGTCCCAAGGCAGTCAAAGCTGCAAAACCTAAAACCCCAACCAAAATAGCCCTTATTCCTACTTTTTTAAAGTCTCCTAATTTGATTCCTAAGCCAAGCCCGGCCATAGCCATCGCTAACAGAAATACACTAACCGATATCATCTTCTGATTCAGTATTTGAGGAATGAATCCGAGTGTATTTATCAAACTGCAAGCCAGAAAACCAAAAATAAACCATGGAACAGGTAACTTTTTGATGCCTTTACCCGTTTTTATATCGGGATCCTTTGCTCGATATAAATAACCTAACAGCAAAGCGACAGGAATGAGTAAGGCTACTCTTCCAAGTTTAACCAGAAGAGCAATATCCCCGCTCACATTTCCTCCGGGACTGGCAGCAGCAATAACGTGTGCTAATTCATGCAAGGTCGAACCTACTAAAACTCCGTATAGATAGGGATCTAATCCTAACATGGGATAGAGAAAAGTATAAATAATCGTTCCGATCGTTCCTAGAATCGCAATACAAGCCACGGAAACAGCCGTATATTCTTTTCGAGCACCAATTAATGGAGCAACGGCTACTATAGCGGCAGCTCCACAAACAGCTGTACCTACCGCAATGAGAGCAGATAAATGTTTATCAATAGCAAACAGTTTTCCTAAATAGATCATTACCCCAAGAGTGAAAGCGATTACAATGACATCGATCAGGATCATAGAGAAACCAGCTTCTATGATTTGCGAAAAATTCAACCGTAATCCCAACAGGATTATTCCTGCTCTCAACAAAATTTTGCTGCTAAAGGCAATCCCGATTTCAGCATCTGATGGCACTTCCATAAGTCCTTTCCATCCGACACCAAGAATAATCGAAATAATCATAATTCCCATTATAGAAAAAACGGGAAGAACGGCTAGATTTCCTGCAAGTATCGCTAGGATAAGCGTAAGACCTGTACCTTTGATAAAACCGGCCCATTTATTCCATTTACTCGATAGGTCCAATTTGGTCAACGTCTGAGGACGCGGATCCATAACATTTTCAGCAAAGTCCATCTTAGGTGATGGCATTAGAATCATCTCCCTTAAACAATACTCATCCCTTCCATTGGGCTGCTTGCAGCGGCATAACGTTTTTTCGGTATTCGGCCAGCTTCATAGCCTAACCGCCCGGCATTAATGGCCAGCTTCATGGCAAGAGCCATCTTCACAGGATCTTTAGCTCCAGAAACAGCCGTATTCAGCAGTACACCATCAGATCCCATTTCCATTGCTATCGCTGCATCGGAAGGAGAACCAATACCAGCATCCACGATCACCGGCACCTTTGCCTGTTCAATAATGAAGCTTAAATTTAATGGATTCACAATCCCTTGGCCGGAGCCGATCGGTGAAGCACCCGGCATGATCGCATGAACCCCTACATCTTGTAATCTTTTAGCCAAAAGAACATCATCTGAAGTATAAGGTAAGACAATAAAACCTTCTTCAAGTAAAATCTCTGATGCTTTTAATGTTTCAACCGGATCAGGAAGAAGCGTTTTTTCATCCCCGATCACTTCTACCTTTATCATGTCACAAAGACCGGAGGCTTTTGATAGCTTAGCGATACGAACCGCCTCTTCCGCTGTTTTTGCCCCTGCTGTATTAGGAAGCAAGGTATACTTTTTCAAATCTAACATTTCTAGAAAGTTCGGTTGACTGGCTTCAAAAAGATTCATCCTTCTCACAGCAAAAGTCAAAATTTCGGTTTCTGAAATATCAATCGCTTCCTTTTGAACTTTAAAGTCGGGAAACTTTCCTGTTCCAAGCATCAATCGGGAACGAAATTCATAAGGCCCGATTTTCAACATAGTATCCACCTCCTGCAAATTGTACATTGACATTCCGATCCGAACGTCCTGTTTAATAATCACCTATGGTGTTCCTAACCTAACCTATCCCTATTTACTCTGTTCATCAGAGTAGGAATAGGAGACGAACTCAAATTTCCGAACATGGTAAAAATCTTTTTAAATATGATTTCACCATCTACCTCGATGTTGTCACCAACATTTTGGGGAACCATTGTCTCTTCGCTTAATAAAGGAATAATTTTGATTCTGTCTCCATTGACCGTAATTCCCTTATCAAGCTCAAGAAAGGTGATACAATTGATATTTCGATCCTCATTGTCAATATAGGTACGTTTTTTGACGATTTTGCCCGAGATTTTCAACGTTCCTTCCCCTTTCTCCGGACCACGTGATGTCGTGACGTCCGTACCAGTTTTCAACCTTAGTATACATCGTCTATTCCAAACAAGTCAATTCCTTTTAAATATTTGGACTTCTGTTATTATCCCATTACTACTGCTATTACACCCAACACCATGCTGGCGGCTGCAATTCATTCATTTGACTCATTGCTATGTCCGTACCAGTTTTAAGATAAAAAACATACATTAGAATGATGTATGTTTCAAGCATTGGATTTCCGAGACATTTTCATTACAAATGAGTACATATCGGATCGAAAGAAACCTTTATAATACTCTACCAGATTTCCATCCGGATCATTAATCATACGTTCTGTTATTAACAAGCACGTGGTTTCTGATACTCCTAAATAGGATGCATCTTCTTTGGTTGGATGACCACATGTAATGATTTGTTCTGCTTCCCAAAAATTAATAGCAAGGTCACCCTCAAGAATATCATATAAAACTGCGGTATTTAAATCATATTGAGCTAATTTCTGGCCAAGTTCTAAAGGATAATACTGGTTTTCAATTGCGATGGGAACATTCTCTTTTAATCGTAATCTTTTAATATAATAACACTGATCATCAAAACCGGTAACATCGCTTAAATTCTCAGGAGTAGAAACAATACCATGATCCAATAATTTAATACCCATTTTTTTAATCGTTTCCGTAAAACTAGTCATTCTTAGCCACTCTTGTACTGGTTTGAGAGACACAAAAGTTCCCTTACCATGCTTCTTTTCCAGAATCCCTTCATGCACTAATATGGAAACCGCTTCTCTCACAGTACTTCTGCTAACCGAATACATTTCCATGAGTTCTCTCTCGCTCGGAATTTTTTCTTTATAATATCCCTGTTTTATTTGATCCTCTAATATATTTTTTAATTGAACATGTAAAGGGATCGGATTATGAATGTCCAAGGCCATAAGGATTCCTCCGAAGCTAAAATATCTTCACCACATCACGACATACGGACCAGTGATTAAAAACATTATACACATTTTTACCGAAATAATCAAATTTCTCCTTCAGCCTTTTCGTTTCTACGGCTGCAGAACGGCTAAAAATTCTTGGACTTTGAAAGAATAACGAGGGAATCGGAGATGAGTGACATGGAAAAAGCGTTTTTGTCGGTTAAACACGCCGACCAACTAACGGAGGAAATGAACCAATTTTTAGAGGCTTCTGCGATTTTGGCAAACGAGTTGGCGGAAAGGATCGAGGAGCCCTTAACGGAAGCCGAAAGACAATTTTTGGGGCACTTCAAGATTTTTAACGATGAATTTGAAAAGCTTCGCAAAACCGAACAACGAAAATGTTAACATTGCGAACGAAAAGGCTTGGAAAACCCAAGCCTTTTACATTATTCGCGCTCAACAGGTACTATTGTGTTGGATTGATCCCTCCGTTCTTCAATCACTTTGACTGTCCCTCATCAGAACACATCAAACGCCCAAACGGAATCGGGCGGGGCATCAGACTTGAGAATTGTTTCCCAAACAGAAGTACCATCACTTTGCGGAAGCTCTTCATGATGTCCAAAAAAACGAAACCCGTTGGCCTCAATCCAGTCGGAAAATCGGGACTGGTATTCTTCAAAGGAGATGTTCTCCGGAACCAAGATCACATACTCACCTTTAATTCTTTTCAAAGAGAGTACCTCCTTTTTCAACTCCGCTCGGCGCATTCTCGTTGTTTTTTTCGTCAGGGGAGCCCTGCCTCCAAAAAAATTCTTTTCCCGAGAATGTGTTAGCTTCCATCATTTCTCCCGTGATAGGGTTGTGGACATATTGTTTTTCTTGTTTCTCCATTTTTGGCTCCTTTTCCGTTTGGATTCTCACTTCCCTCCTATTGTCCTTTTGGAAAAGCAAGCCTATACATTCCCATGACGCCATAGCAAATAAGCTTATTCCATCGTAAGATAAAAAACCCGGCCTCAAACGGGACCGGGTTGCTGAAAAACTCTTATCGCACCATCGCTTCGACGATCAGATCGCCCATTTTTGAAGTGCCAACCGCTTTGCTCTTGTCAACGGCGATGTCAGCCGTACGGTGTCCGGCATCGAGCACCTTCTTCACGGCATTCTCGATCACATCGCCCGCTTCCTGCCAGTTGAACGACAGTTTGTACATAAGCGCAACCGAGAGAATGGTTGCAATTGGATTTGCGACTCCTTGGCCGGCGATGTCCGGAGCAGAACCGTGCACGGGTTCATACAGCCCGAGGCTTCCTTCCCCGAGGGACGCAGACGCAAGCATTCCGATCGATCCGGTCAGCATCGCAGCCTCATCGCTCAAAATGTCGCCGAACATGTTCTCCGTTACAATGACATCGAAGCTCGCCGGACGGCGCAGAAGCTGCATCGCGCAGTTGTCGACCAGTACATGCTCGAGTTCGACGTCCTGATAATCTGCGGCGATCCTGTTTACGGTCTCCCGCCACAGGCGGGACGTCTCCAGTACATTCGCCTTGTCCACTGACGTCAGTTTCTTGCGGCGTTTACGCGCCACTTCGCATGCCTGACGGACGATCCGCTCCACTTCCTTTTCATTGTATGCGCAGGTGTCCACCGCTTCCTGACCGTTCTCCGTGTCGCGGCGGAATTTCTCACCGAAATAGATCCCGCCTGTGAGCTCACGCACCACGATCAGATCCGTACCTTCCAACACTTCCGGCTTTAATGTCGATGCCTCCTTGAGGCAGTCGAAAATGACCGCCGGACGAATGTTCGAGAACAGTCCCAACTGCTTGCGAATACCAAGCAGACCTGTCTCCGGGCGCAGTTCCTTTGGGTTGTTATCCCATTTCGGTCCGCCGACCGCACCTAACAGCACCGCATCTGCGCTCTTGCACAATTCCAGCGTTTCCTCAGGCAGCGGTGTACCCTTTTGATCGATGGCAACGCCCCCGAACAGAGCGTGTTCAGTCTCAAATTGAACCCCGAACAGCTCTTCCGTCTTTTTCAACACTTTTTCGGCTTCGGCCACCACTTCCGGACCAATGCCGTCTCCACCCAGAATTGCTATGCGTTTCGTTTCCGCCATTGTTGCTTCCTCCCCAGTCCGATACTCTGCAATGAACTACCCTAGTTGTACCACATTTCCCACTTATACTTCAAAGATATAAAAACGATTGTCGTGATAGATATTAACTATAATATTCCATTGACTCGCCCCCGACTATTCGACTGTCCCCACCTATTGTCCAATTGAGAAGGTTACAAAAAATGTCTAAAACGGCTCTTTTTGTACAAACAATAGACTATAGAACTCTTTAGGGGGCATGGTAATGCGGAAATCGATCGTTATGGGTTTTCTTTCTGCGTTGATTTTCCTGGGATGGTGTTCTCAGTTTGCTGTGGCGAAGGAATTAACGGGGAAAGAACGCGCTGTTTTACAAAAACTCGCCAGCGAAAGCGGGGGGAACCTTCAGATCAAGTGGAATGAGGAGACCAACACCCCGTCCTATTTATCGGGCCAACTTTCTCAACCGTCCAAGCACTCTCCCGAATGGATCGCCTATGAATTTCTGGATCATGTGAAATCCTTGTATGGAATGAAAAACCCGAACAGGACCATGAAAATCCTGAAAATCAACCGGGACGAAAATGGAAGCCAGGTCCACATGCAGCACCTGGTGTTCAATACCCCGGTGTGGGGGGACGAACTGGTCGTCACCATTGACCAGGCGGGCATTATTCGTTCTGTAAACGGACGATTTTCCCCAAATCTGGAAGACAGGCTTTTCAATCGCCCAATGAAGGCTGCATTCTCACCGCAAGTGGCAATCGAAAAAGCGAGGTCATCCTTTGACACTAAAGGAACTGCTGCAAAAGAGCCCACAGTCGAACCCTACTATTTGCCCACACGTAACGGAACACCACTGATTTATGTGGTAACGCTGCGCTTTCAAGAACCAGAGATGGGGAATTGGAAAATTTTCGTTCACTCCCTGACCGGCAAAGTCATCGAGAAGTACAAGGATGAATCCTGAAAAAACGTTCGAAGTCCCTTCCGAAGAAGGGACTTCTATTTTATTCCCAGGTCAGACTCTTTAACAGACAGTGTTTGAAAAGACTAAGAAGAAAGTCGATATGGAAATCTTTGCGGACAATGACTTGAAACTCATGTTCATGATGCGTGTAAAACAAAACATCTGTGTGAATCCTGTTGTGATCGAAGAATGATCGAACTTGGTGCAGGCCGCGTAAAGACTCATCGTTTTTGGCTTTGATCCAAAACTCAAAGTCGTCACCGTTCCTTTGCTCTGTGATCTCAAGAGCGTCGTGGTCGTACTTGTACAGAACCATTTTGAATCCTCCTCCCTTTACATCAGATATCGTAAATAGACATATACCGAAGCAATTACGATGGACAAAATCATTAACGGGAAAGCGATCCAAAGGAATCTAAGGAAGGAGATGTGGTGCCCTTCCTTGGCGGCCAATCCCGCAACGATCACGTTGGCACTGGCTCCAATCAGGGTACCGTTTCCCCCCAAACATGCCCCTAACGCAAGACTCCACCAGAGAGGCTCCAAATTCGGCAGTCCCATATTCCCCATCTCTTGGATCATCGGAATCATCGTTGCAACAAACGGGATGTTATCAACGAAAGCCGAGGCAATGGCGCTCATCCAAAGAATCAGCATGGCGGTGGCGGTCAAATCCCCACCAGTGAGATCGATTGCCTGCGCAGCCAGTTTCGATATCACCCCTGTTTCCACCAGGCCCGAAACCAGCACAAACAATCCGATGAAAAAGAAAATGGTGGTCCACTCCACTTTCGCCAGCGCGTCCTCCAGATAATGCTCTCCCGACAAAAGGAGCAGGAGGAACGCACCCGCAAGAGCAACGGTCGCTGATTCAACGTGCACGATTTGATGAATGAAAAAGCCGCCAATTGTGAAAGCGAGAACAAACAAGCATTTCTTCAAAAGTCCTTTGTCTTTAATTTCGTCTGTTTCATCCAAGTCCATGATCCCTGCTTTCAATTCCTCGGATGTTTTGAGCTGCTTCCGATACCAAGCCGTGAGAATCGCCATGGTCACGATCAGGATAAAGAAAGAAATCGCAGCCAGATTGTTGATGAAAGACATGAAAGACAATTCTTTGACCGCGCTTCCAATCATAATATTCGGCGGATCACCGATAAGCGTCGCAGTTCCCCCGATGTTCGACGCCAATATTTCAGTAATCAAATAAGGCATAGGGGATACCCGCAATTGCCGGGTGATGCTGAACGTCACAGGCACCATCAGGAGTACGGTTGTGACGTTATCGAGTAAAGCGGATGCAACCGCAGTGATCATCCCTAAGGCCACAAGAATTCGAAGCGGATCGCCCTTCGCCTTTTTGGCGGACCAAATCGCTATGTACTTGAAAAGCCCTGTCTCCGCGGTAATCGATACGATGATCATCATTCCGGTTAAAAGACCCAACGTGTTAAAATCCACATGGTGGATCGCCGTTTCCTGATCGACAATACCGAAGATCACCATAAGGATACCACCAATCATGGCGACTACGGTACGGTGAATTTTTTCGGAGATAATCATTGCGTACGTGATTAAAAAGATTCCAATTGCCAAAATCGCTTGTTGTTCCATCTTCGTCCTCCTCGTTCTGATTCCACTACTTACTTTCAATCATCTGAAGCAATATTATGAAAAAAGATAAAAAGAGCCCGTCAGTGACAGGCTCCTCCAAAAACATTCCGAATATGAACTTGTAAAACAACTATACCAAATGTTTCACAACTTGTAAACTCCCAATCCGTTTCACAAGAAAATAACAAATCGGAAACATTTGTTTTACAAATCGATAATGGAAAGAACATAATGATCCCTTACATTTACCTTCAAAACGCTAAGGGGGAGACAAGATGAAAACTTTGTTCAAACAGGTTAAAACCTGCCCATCTTGCGGGCAAAAAGAAAAGCTGGGTTCAATTTACTGGAAACGTATGGGTCGCGTTGACGGCAAAACGTTCTATCAATGCCAATGCGGCTCGGGCATCCTGGTTGGGGTGTTTTCCGAACAGCACTATGACGCCCTTGAAACACGTCTCATAATCGAGCATATCATTACTTCCGGATCCATCAATTAAAAGGCAGCCGTTTTACCCCACAAGTATTTCTTCTTCACTTTCCATCATCAACCGGGCTTTTAATTGATTTATCAAGCCGTGTGCATCTTCGGAAAGTGTCCAATCGTTGGTGATGAGCCCATTTTCGAAAAGAAACTCCAATTCTGCTCCAGGCAAGCTTTTTACACGGCTTTTGAATTTTGCTTCCAGTGTCTTTCGATCCGCCTCGATAATATCGGTTACGGACACAAGGTCAAACAATATTTCGAAGAACCTTTCCGCTTTGACAAGTTCTAATTCCACCTCTTTTTTCGCTAAGCGTTTTACAAGATCCCGTACCTCCGTGTCGGGCAAGTTGGTTCGTTTTGTAATCTCTTTAATCAGTTCTTCTTTTTCAGAAAGCAAACTCGCTTGCTGTTCTTTCAGGAGCCCTCTATCCAACACACCTTTGGATAGCCAAATCTCTTTCATAAATTGTAACGATTTTTCTATTGGGAAATAAACACCAATCCCACCCAGACCATCGCAGATATCACAAACACCGCCAGAATCCGTCCCTTCAAAAATCCCACCTCTCGGAATGTGTAGTGTTTTATAGTTTTATGATGAGACCAAGCTGTCTAAGAACAGGGAATTCAAAAATAAAAGGACCCCACGTCCGCGCAAACCTTATTATCTGCAGGAGCAACCCTTGCCACTGCTTTTACTTTTTGTGCAGCTGCAGCTTCTGGAACGGCTTCCTAAACGAAACGGCCCTCCGGTTCCAACACTTCTCCCGGCCAAACATGCGGTACATTGGGTAAAACACCTGCGAAACGGAAAAAAGTTGCGGCATAAATTGGTGCAAAAAATAATACACGCGGTCGACTGTTTGGTTTGCGCTTTCTTGCTATTTGTTTTCATGGTGAGACCTCCCTTGTTGCTGGTGGAATATCGTATGTCATTTGCCAGCTGCAAGAAACGGCTTCTGCCCCTGAAGCTCCGTCCAGCTCAGAAAAGAAAACGAGCCGGAACAACTCCGACCCGTCGTGGGCTTACACCTTTTTTACCAGGATATCCGCCACCCCGGCAGCAATCGCTCTTTCCACAACCGCCAGGATATTCTTAGGATCGCTGTACGCCCCCGTTTGTACACCGTTTTCAATCACCCGGTATACAGGTCTCGTAGGGGAATACGCAACTCCGTAGGCTTCACAGACACCTTTGACCACAGCTTCCACAATTCCACTCTTGAAACCCTCATCCTTGAGCTTTGCAGCATCTGCAGGATTGTCGAGGAAACCGAATTCCAGCAGGACAGCGGGCATATTGGTCTCCCTGAGAACCGCAAAATCCGCTTGTTTTTTTCCACGATCGGGTAAACCGTAATTCGCGAAATGAGCGGTCACATGATTGTGAATGATCCCGCGAATGCGGGCGGTGTCCCCGTTGTCATACCCCTGCATGACATAGGATTCAAAACCTGTCCCTCCACCCGCGTTAATATGGTAAGATATAAAATAATTTGCTTTGGCATTATTTGCGATATCGGCACGTTCTGACAGACCCACAAATCGATCGTCGGTTCTCGTCATTATTGTCTGAAAGCCATGCTCTTTCAATCTTTCGTTGGTCCTGAGGGCGAATTCCAAAGTCAGCGATTTTTCGACAAGTCCATTTCCTTGTGTCCCCGGATCGGTTCCGCCATGGCCGGGATCGTTACAAATAAGAATGGCCATTAACCCACTCCCTCCTAAAAATTGAGTGTGACGCATGTTCTCATACTTTTCTATCAGTTTATCATCAACTTCAGTAAAAGGTTCGGGCTCATGACCAGGAAGGCGCCCATTTTCGCCTCGTGCTCAATAGTTAGAAGTTTGGAAAGATTCGCTGTTAAAAAAGTCTTGAACCGTATGGTTCAAGACTCAGGAGCAGGATCCCGGTTTTCCCTCTTCCGTCGCGGTACGGAAAGAGCTTCCACAGCCGCAGCTGGACACTGCGTTCGGATTTGTGATTTTAAATCCCGCCCCCATCATCGAATCTACATAATCCACTTCTGCGCCCGGTAAGAACCTGGCACTTTCAGGATCGATCACAACCTGAACCCCCTTTTCCTCCAGGACGCAATCGTCGTTTTTCGCGTTATCAAGCGCCATTCCATAAGAAAATCCGCTGCAGCCTCCTGATTTGATAAACACTCGCAGAGATAATCCTTCTTCCTTATCGGAAAGTAACGATTTCACTTTATTTGCGGCCGATTCTGTCAGCGTCACCATTCTCATACATCCCCTTTGTCTGAGTCATTATATAACCAAAAGTTATTGTTATTATAACATAATTCTTGCCTGCTGCCAAAAAGGACTGTATGATTACTTCGTACATACTTCAGCTTAGGAGGGATTCATTGTGGCTCAAGTGACATTTAAAGAAAAACCGGTGACATTGTTAGGCAATGAAGTGAAAGTAGGAGATGAAGCGCCAAACTTTACCGTATTGGCCAACGATCTGTCGCCTGTGACCCTTGAGAATTCGAGAGGAACCGTTCGCATCATCAGTGTGGTGCCATCGATTGATACAGGCGTTTGCGATCAACAAACCCGCCGTTTCAATGAAGAAGCGGCAATCAAAGCTGCAAAAACTGCTTTGTGACAATTCAAGAAGCCTTTGAGGGCAAGCAAACACGAGGTGTTGACATCTCTTAAAAATTTTCTCAAAAAAAGTTCGGCATACCCTTGATCATAACGGGCACACTACTTCTTGTTGGTTACAAAAAATCAAGGAGGAATCAGAATGCCGAGAAGAATTCAACAAGCAGCACAGCAGGCTCAGCAGTCGCTGCAGCAAATTCAACAAATCGCGCAAACGCTTCAAGGCGGAGCACAAGCGATGTTCCAACCGGGCTTTGCCGGCACCAATCCTCAACAAGTGAGACAACAATTCGGTCAGGCTGGTCAAGCAGGTTGGGGTGCACCACAACCTGGCTATGGGGCACAAGCCATGTTCCAACCCGGCTTTGGTACTAACCCGCAGCAAGTTCGCCAAGAGATTTCCCGCGATCTGGGCGGTCAAGCTGGTTGGGCTGCTCCACAAGCTGGCTATGGAGCACAAGCAGGAATGGCTCAACAAGCTGGCTTTGGAGTACAATCCATGTTCCAACCGGGATTTGCCGGAACTAACCCGCAGCAAGTTCGCCAAGAGATTTCCCGCGATCTGGGCGGTCAAGCTGGTTGGGCTGCTCCACAAGCTGACTATGGAGCACAAGCTGGCTATGGAGCACAAGCTGGCTATGGAGTACAATCCATGTTCCAACCGGGATTTGCCGGAACTAACCCGCAGCAAGTTCGCCAAGAGATTTCCCGCGATCTGGGCGGTCAAGCTGGTTGGGCTGCTCCACAAGCTGGCTATGGAGCACAAGCTGGCTATGGAGCACAAGCTGGAATGGCACAGCAAGCTGGCGGTTTTGGGGCACAAACAATGTTCCAGCCGGGCTTCGGAACTGACGCTCAACAAGTTCGCCAGGATATTTCCCGTGATCTCGGCGGTCAAGCAGGTCAAACCGGCTGGGGTGCACAAGCAGGGATGACACAACAAGCAGGAATGGCACAACAAGCCGGATATGGAGCACAATCGATGTTCCAACCTGGTTACGGAACGAATCCGCAACAAGTTCGCCAAGACATTTCGCGTGATCTCGGTGGGGCAGCAGCAGGTGGCGCACAGTCCATCCTCTCGCCCGGATTTGCCGGAACTAACCCGCAGCAAGTGCAGCAGGACATTGCACGAGACCTTGGACAAATCATTCAGTAACTCACCGTCAGAACGAGGGGGTCGCGGATTGTGATCCCCTTTTCTTAACGAATCTTACGTTCTTGATTGGTAAAAGACAACTCTTCCCGAAACCCACTTCTGTCATGTATGATGGAAGTAAAGGAGGGAAGTGCCCATGTCTTTGGATATATTAGCTTTTGTACGGGAAGCGAAAGAAGAGTTTGACCGAACGGTTGCCTGTAAGCACACTTCATTTGACGATCTTTACCCCTATATGATCGAGAACCAGTCGTTCTTTTGGTATAAACGCCACGCGGCGTGGGCGAGCCTCTTGACTACGATTCGCATAGCAGACAGCGCGGGTGCTAACTGGCGTGATTTGTTTACCTTTAAGCAGTTGGCCATGATTACAAATCGAGTGCTCGACAAACAAGTATTGGACGAATGGCTGGAACACAGCGAAAGCGATCTCCCTGTCGAATAAACTTGGCGGCAATCATAAAGCCTTGAACCAATTACACGGTTTAAGGCTTTTAGTGTGCATAAAGCCACAACTGTCGAACTTCGGCAGTATACAAGAGGCGTTTAACCAGCCTGAGAGGAGAGGTCACATTGAACTTTGATTCGTTGAGTTATCAGTATTCGTCCCGTCGTTCTGTCGTATACGCCAAAAACGGAATGGTGGCCACTTCGCAGCCCCTGGCCGCACAAGCGGGACTTGAGATCCTGAGAAAAGGCGGCAATGCAATTGATGCAGCAATTGCAACGGCGGCAACATTGACGGTGGTTGAACCTACGTCAAACGGGATCGGCGGCGATGCATTTGCTTTAGTTTGGACAAACGGAAAACTGCATGGTTTGAATTCCAGCGGTCCGGCTCCGCAAAGCATATCGATCGAATCATTGAAAAAATCCGGGCATGAAGAGATTCCCGAGCATGGTTTTATTCCGGTAACCGTTCCGGGAGCACCGGCTGCCTGGGCCGAACTGTCCGGTAAATTCGGGAAACTTCCGCTGACTGAGGTAGTACGTCCCGCAATTGAATATGCGGAGAACGGGTACCCGCTTACGCCGGTACTTGCATATTACTGGGAACAGACGGCAACGACATATGCAGAGATCCTGAAAGGTGACGAATTCAAAAGTTGGTTCGACACGTTCACTCCGGCGGCTAGGTCACCTCGACCGGGTGAGATTTGGCGTTCGCCCGATCATGCCAGAACTTTGCAATCGATTGCTGAGACTAAAGCGGACTCGTTCTACCGCGGTGACTTGGCCGAAAAAATTGGCCAATTTTCGAAGCAATATGGCGGCTATCTGACCGCGGAAGACCTTTCGGCCTTTAAACCCGAGTGGGTTACTCCTATTAATGTGAATTACCGAGGGTATGATGTGTGGGAAATCCCGCCTAATGGACATGGGCTTGTCGCTCTCATGACATTGAACATTTTAAAAGGATTCGACTTTTCGGAACGTGACACGGTAGACACGTATCATAAACAAATTGAAGCAATGAAACTCGCGTATGCTGACGGGAAGAAGTATATTGCCGACCCCCGTAAGATGTCTGTAGGTGTTGAAGACTTATTGTCTGATGCATACGCGGAAGAACGTCGCCGCCTCATCGGAAAAGAGGCCCTTCAACCGGAGCCCGGACAGCCTGCACGGGGAGGTACCGTTTATCTGTGTACGGCAGATGGGGAAGGAAACATGGTGTCTTACATCCAAAGCAACTATCTGGGATTCGGCTCGGGCTTGGTAGTACCGGGAACAGGGATCGCCCTTCACAATCGGGGTCGCAACTTTACTTTGGATGAGACACATGACAATCGGCTCGAACCCGGCAAAAAACCGTATCACACGATTATCCCCGGTTTCTTGACTAAAGACGGTAAACCCGTTGGACCATTCGGCGTCATGGGCGCCTTTATGCAACCGCAGGGACATGTGCAAGTGGTCATGAATACGGTGGATTTCCAACTCAATCCACAATCGGCACTCGATGCGCCAAGGTGGCAGTGGATCCAAGGAAAAACGGTAGAAGTGGAGCATTCCACGCCTGTACATATTGTGGATTCCCTTGCCCGAAAAGGCCATGACGTAAAATGGGCTTTAGGATCCGGCGGCTTCGGTCGAGGACAAATTATTTGGAGACAAGAGAACGGAGTACTTGTTGGAGGAACAGAACCCCGTACGGATGGCCAAGTGGCTGCTTGGTAAGGGAAATAAGAATTGGTTGATACAGAAATGAAAGGCCGTGTCAATAGTTTCTCTTGACACGGCCTTTTCCGGTATCGACATTAAATACCAAACGAAACAAATTTGGTCTCCAGAAACTCTTCCATTGCATAGTACCCGCCTTCGCGACCGATTCCGCTTTCCTTGAATCCGCCAAAAGGTGCTTGCGTTTGGGTTGGGGCACCGTCGTTAATTCCGACAATTCCGTATTCCAAGGATTCGGCCATACGGAGACAGCGACTATTGTTCTCGGTGTATACATAAGCGGCTAACCCATAGTTTGAATCGTTCGCCATTGCCACTACAGAGGCTTCATCCTCAAATGGAATGATCGGTACTACTGGACCAAAGGTTTCTTCATAAGAAATTTTCATTTCTGGTGTCACATCGACAATAACCGTAGGCTCGATAAAAAACCCTTTTCCGAGATCTCCCTCGGTCAATCGATTGCCGCCATAAAGAATACGTCCGCCCTTTGCTTTGGCATCTTGGATGTGCTCTAATACTTTATTGAGACCATTTTCGTTGATTAATGGACCGATCTCTGTATCTTTATGTCTTCCGTCTCCTACCTTTGTCTTCTTTAATCTCTCTACCAGTTTGTTGCTAAACGATTCCAGGATCGACTCATGTACGTAAAGACGATTCGTACAAATACACATTTGCCCCGAAGTGCGGAATTTACTTTCAAACAATCCTTCAACGGCAGCATCCAGATTCGCATCGTCAAATACGATAAACGGAGCATGACCGCCTAACTCCAGACTTACCCGTTTCACATGTTTGGCCACACCTTCCATAAGCAGTTTCCCGACTCGTGTAGATCCGGTAAACGCAATTTTACGGACTTTTGGATTATCGATAAACTCTTGGCCCACTAGTTCCGGTTTCCCAACAACCAGATTTGCAACCCCTTTGGGGAATCCGGCTTGTTCGATCAATTCGAACAAACGGATGGCACTTAGAGGTGTGCTTTCAGCCGGTTTCAGCACAACGGTACAACCTGCTGCCAGTGCGGGTGCAATCTTTCGGGCTACCATGTTAACAGGGAAATTCCAGGGTGTGATAGCTGCTACCACTCCTACCGGCTGACGGATCACCATAATTCGCTTGTTGGGTACGGAACTTGGAATGGTTTCACCGTAAACCCGTTTTGCTTCTTCTGCGTACCACATAAAGTTATCCGCTGCACCCAGCACTTCTCCCTTTGCTTCACGCAAAGGTTTCCCCATCTCGGCAGAAATAATACCGGCTAACTCATCACGATGATTGCGAACCAATTCGTAGAGGTTGTACAAATACTTGGACCTTTCTCTCGCGGTTAATTTGGACCAACTCTTGAATGCTTCACTAGCCGCCTCGACGGCTTTTGCTGCGTCACGACCATCACCGTAGCTTACAACACCTACACATTCTCCCGTAGCAGGATTTATTACTTCCAGCGTCTCTCCGTTTTCTGCCTGTACCCATTCTCCATTTATGAACATCTTTTTTTGATCTGCCATTTTAGAAAAGACCCCCTATAAAATGTACCGACTTTAGATAGGTTTCATTGCTTCAAATGGATTTTTGCAGTGCTTGCAATATAAAATGCTTCGACAGGCTGTTGGACCAAACAGGTTTTCCATGGTTGTATGAGAAGAACCGCAATATGGACATTTTACTTCCCATGGTTCTTCTATTCGGTGCTTGCATGGGGGCGAAGCAATACCAAATTCACGCAATTTTTCCCGCCCCGAATCGCTTATCCGGTCGGATGACCATGCTGGCTCAAACACAAAGTTTACCTGGACTTCCCGTACCCCTTCCACAGTACCGAGTTTCTTTACAATGGCACTCTTCATAATTTCCAAGGCGGGGCAACCGACAAAGGTGGGCAAAACTTCAACCGATACAACATCGTCTTCTACACTAACCTTATTGATCATCCCCATTTCAACCATACTGACAGCCGGAATTTCGGGATCCTTGACTTCTTCTAGGAGGTTCCAAAAAACATCCTCCTGCAGCAATCCTTCTTGCAACGCCATTCAGATCCACTCCTTTACCAGTTCGCAGCAGGATCCAGCCTGTAAACCTCAGACAGAGTATCGATGGCATCAGCAAGTTCTTGTGTATGCTGACCCGCACGACCATTCAATTCCGGAGTTTTCGGCTTGCCGATCCAGGTTAATCCGAACGTATCAAAAGCCTTTTTCGCCTTCTCAAGCCACCGTTGTGTTAACAGTTCTTCCCCTTCAATCAGACCGTGCTTCACAATGGAAGCTGCCAAAGGACCAAGGATAAACAATCCGCCAATATCATCCCATACCTTCCCCAATGCATTGGCAAGGCGGTTACGGGCTTCCTCCGTACTGTTGGCTAACTGGCTCATCCACACTTGCCAATGAATCATATGATAACGATGCTCCGTCATCGTTTTTCTGGATACCTGAGCCAAAGGAAGATAGGAAGAATTAGCTAAAGATTCTGAACGTACCTCCTTAAACAATCCATAGAAGTAACAACGTGCAATGGCGTAAGCCCAATCATAATGTGGCTCTTCAATGTAATCGCCTGTTCCGTTCATACGCTCCACCAGTACAGCATTCCGAAAATCTTCCGGTTTCCTAAGTTGCGCCAGGTCATCAGCCTTTCCTGCTCCCAGTGCTTCCAACATTTCATAAAACATCACCGCATGCCCCATCATATCCTGCGACATGGACGAGAAAGCCACGTCTTCTTCAATATGAGGTGCAAGTCCCAGCCATTCCGAACCACGATGAGCTAGAATGAAATCATCATCTGCCACTTGAAAAAGCAATTCCTTTAATGCTGTTAAATATTCCGGATTCTGCATGGCTTGTTCAGCAGATTCTATGCGGAGACTGCTCACCATTTATCCCTCCTTTTACTTCATTGAAGCGTTTTTCTCATATTGTTCTTTGTGGTAACGCCATTTCGATTGCAAATCACCATATCCTTTTGTTTCACGATAACTTTTGTTGTCCAGTTTCTCTAAATACTGGCGTTCTTCAGGAGGTAGCGCATAAATGTCATCTCGTTTCACAACCCACAAGTTGACACAAGATTCACGGCGGAGAAAATTTTCCCGTGCCATCGACATAGCTACCTCATGATTTGGTGCCAACAAGCTAAACTGGTGCACAAAATTTGATGTAGGAGTTTTTCGACTAAACACCTCAAACACAGCGAAAGTTTTGTTGTCTTTGCCTTGACTGTTCATTCTCTTCCCCCCTTAAACTGCGTTTCGTTGATTGGCCAGTAAGGCATCACGTACCCATTGTGCCTCTTCATAAGAGATTTTTCTTAATTGCAATCGTTGCGCTGAACGTGGTCCGTTCCCCTGTACGATTTGTTTGAATTCATTCCAATCCGGTTGCTGATAATACCATTGTCCCTCTTCTTTGTTGTAATGAATTGTTTCATCAGGCAGTGTCAATCCAAGATGGAAAATTCGCGGAACATATTTGTTAAAAAACTCTTGTCTTAATTCTTCATTGGTCTGGGAACGAATTTTATATCTTATGTTCAATTCTTGATTACTTGAGATTTGTCCGTTTTCAGGCGGACCAAAGAACATGAGCAGTGCAGGCCACCAACGATTTACAGCCTCTTGCAGCATTTGACGCTGCATCGCTGTACCTTCTGCGAGAGTTAAAACGATACTTTCACCATGTTGGGCATGAAATTTCTCTTCTGCACAGATCCGGTGTAATGCACGGGAATAGGGGGCATAAGATGTATCCAGTGACATCGTTTGGGTAATGATGGCTGCGCCATCCACCAACCAACCGATCACTCCGGCATCTGCCCACGTAGGTGCAGCCATATGGAACACATTATGAAATTTCAATTTTCCAGTGAATAAGTCATCGATTAAGTCTTCACGGGTTTTGCCGAGTGGAGCAAGTAAATCCTCTGCCACACGCAATAATAATTGACCATGCCCCATCTCGTCCTGAACTTTGGCCATAATCGCTAATTTGCGCCGTAAAGTGGGTGCTTTAGGTACCCATTCCTTTTCCGGCAAAGCCCCCATGATTTCGCTCATCCCGTGCATCGCAATCAATTTGATTAATTGTTGACGATAATCATCCGGCATCCAGTCATCCGCTTCTATTTTGTCGCCCCGATCAATACGATCCAAGAACTCCTGAAGCTTTTCGCTCTCTGTTTGTTTATTTAATGTTACTTGGTTTGCCATAAACATCCGATCCTCAAAGATATACATTCCTATCACTACCTTTCTATATAACGTTTATCTAACGATATATTATCATAATGTTATATTACGTTCAATACGATTTTTAAATTTTTTCGTAATAAGAAAGTACAATCTGATGCAGGTATCACTATTCGTGGCGGATGTTCATTCTTGCAATCTCACTCAATTCCAACACCATGTTCTTCAGTACTTGAATCACAGAAGAAAGTTCCTGTAATCCAGTTGATTGTTCAACCGTATAATTCATCGTTTTTTCTATCTCCTTACCGACTACGGCAATCTCCTGATTCATTTCATGGAGTTGACGGGCGATATTCTTGGTCGATTCAGCGGTAGTATCGGACAGGCGACGAATTTCTTCCGCAACTATTGAAAAACCCCGGCCATGCACCCCTGCACGGGCGGCTTCAATCGCTGCATTTATGCCAAGAATATTAATCTGGCTTGAAATATTTTTAATCAGCTCGCTAATTTTTGAGGTTTCTTCTATTTTTTCTTGGACCAAATTGGCGGACGCGTTTACTTCTTGACTGGCTTCAGCCAATTCTGCCGAGTTCTTTGCCAGCATCCCCGCGCTATCCACGATATTTCCGACAGCCTCCGCCAGTTCATCCGCCATACGTTGTATCCGATCCTCACGATCCGTTGACATACCGACTGACAAACACCCTACCACCTGGCCATTTTCAATAATGGGATAGCCAGAAGCTATATAAGGAATACCGTATACTTCCCTCGCTACCGAACGGATTACTTGCCTTCTCTCGTTTACTGCCGTATAGTTAATGCTTCCGGGACGCAAGGGATCATCCGCTTTAATTTTTAGATCTAACGTTTTTGCCGGGTAATAGGCCAAGAATTTTTCCGTATTGGTTATCCCGATCATGCAATCGTTTATAAGTCCCTTGCTCAAAATCGGTGCCACCATTAATAAGCTCTTAATAATCTCCGACATTTTCCGCTTCTCCTTTCATAGCCCGCCCAGGGACAATCTCGCCCACGAAGTGACAATCGCTTGGGCGAGGATCCAAGATATGTCGTGCCTCAATAACAAAACAGGGGGGCTATTGCCCCCTCAGCCCAATTCTTCTTATGTTAAATCTCTTTATTTCACTATCTGGAACTTTCCGTTTCTCACTTCCACCATGATCATACTGTCCTCGGTCAGACCATTATGATCTGATGAACTGAACTTAAACTCACCAGTGACCCCGACATATTTTACATTTTCGAGTGCCTGCCCCAATTTGGCAGGATCTCCGCCAGACAACTTCAACCCTTCCACCAACAGGTTCAAGCCGTCATACGCATACCCTGCAAATCCGTCTGGAGCATTGTTGTAGGCTGCACTATACGATTTCACAAACTCTTTGATGACCGGAGCCTGTGGGTCATTCGCCTCTACAAGTTCAGGAACCAGTAACTTGCCGGCAACCAGCAACACGCCATTCGCCGAATCCCCCGCCAACTCGAGGAACTTGCTGTTTGCACTGCCATGGCTACTAATAATCGGAATGCTGATCCCCAACTGTTTGGCTTCCTTCACGATTGTGGACGGGCCAGGATTGGTACCCGCAACAATAATTGCTTTGGCATCAGTAGATTTGATTTTTGTTAACTGAGTACTCATCGAAGTATCTTTCGTTCCATACTTTTCATCAGCAACGATAGTGATACCGTACTCAGGGGCAAATTTCTTTAATTGTTCTGCCCAGCCGCTGCCATACGGATTGCTGTCATACAGAATTCCGATCTTCGTGATTCCTTTCTCTTTAAGATAGTTATAAATCCGTTTTGTGCCATGAATATCCGTATGCGGAGTCTTGTAAATTCCCGCCCGAACCGGATCTGTAATCTGATTGGCGGCTGCCATTGAGATCATAGTAATCTTTTCGCTGGAAGCGACTTCGGCCATACCTAACGATGGACCGCTGCCGGAGGAACCCAATACCGCAATCACTTTATCTTTTGAAATAAGCTTTTTGACAGCTTTGACAGCTTCTGTGTTGTCCGACTTGTCATCTTCAAACACAATTTCCAACGGACGGCCGTTCACGCCTCCACCGTCGTTGATTTTCTTGAGCATCATTTCCACAGCTTGTTTTTCCGGAACACCAAGCGGGCTGTTAGGACCCGTAAGTGAAAAAACGGCCCCTACTTTAATCGGATCCTTGGTTTGTTTAGCCGCCGGTTGCCCTCCACCGCCTCCACACGCGGTGAGGATCAGGAGCGATGATGCGATCAAGCCGGTAAACCAGTTTCTTGTCTGTTTTTTCATTGGTAAAACCCCCTTGGATTTGTTATGCATGGGCCTTCCCTAAATAAGCGGATTGAACCCGTGAATCACTGACAATTTCCTTTGCGGTTCCCTCCAACATAACGGTTCCCGTTTGTAACACATAGGCTCTATCCGAAACCGCCAAAGCCCCAATCGCATTCTGTTCAACGAGCAGGACAGTAGTCCCCCATTGGTCCCGGATCTCCTGAACAATCTGCAGGATTTCCTTCGCGATTAACGGCGCCAATCCAAGCGAAGGTTCATCTAACAAGAGAAGTTTCGGTTTTGACAACAAAGCACGCCCGATCGCCAACATCTGCTGCTGCCCTCCTGACAGCGTGCCGCCCATTTGCCGTTTCCGTTCACGTAAAATCGGAAAACGTTGATAAATTTGATCAATCTCCTGTAAAATCACCTGTTTGCCGGCCTCCCGCATCCGATGGGATGCACCCAGCCAGAGATTGTCTTCCACTGAAAGTGTGGAGAAAATCTGCCTTCGCTCCGGTACGTGGGCCATTCCTTGCCGCACCACTTTTTCCGCTGGTATGCGGGTTATCTCTTGGCCGTCAAATTCCACTGTACCCTCTTTTGCACTGTGCAGACCGCAGATGCAGTTGAGCAGTGTGGTTTTGCCGGCCCCGTTGGCACCCAGGAGGGAAACAATCTCGCCTTCCGATACTTGCAGGTTTATACCATGGAGCACCTGAATCGGTCCATAGCGAGCAGTTAGATCCTGAACTTTCAAGATTGTCTTGCCCATCGGCTCACCCCCTAAACTATACAGCTACTTCTTCTTGACCCAGATAAGCGGCAATCACTTTCGGATTTTGCTGAATCTCCTCCGGTATGCCTTCCGCAATTTTTTCTCCTTGATCGAGGACGACAATCCGATCGGCAACGTTCATCACCATATCCATATCATGTTCGACTAGCAGAATCGCGGTACCGGCTGCCTGAATCCGCTTAAACAATAGGCTCAGTTCGGCCGTTTCGGTATGGTTCAGTCCGGCTGCCGGTTCATCAAGCAGCAATAACTTCGGCTCCACCGCCATCGCTCTCGCAATTTCCAATAACCGCAGTTTGCCGTAAGGCAGATTGCCTGCTGTTTTTTCAGCCAATTCAGCAATCCCAACCTGTTTCAACAATCGATATGATTGCTCGCGCATGAATTTCTCTTCTCTCCGGGATCTCCCGCTTCCCAAACCGCATCCGAACAAACCGGACCTTGTTCTCGAATGAAATCCCACCATCACATTTTCAAGAACGGTCATATCATCAAAAACTTGCAGGTTTTGAAATGTCCGCGAGATTCCTGCCGCCGCATACTGGTGTCCCCTAACCGTAGACATGAATCGATTGTCGAAGCGGATTTCACCGCTCGAAGGCGGGAATACCCCGGATACCATATTCAACACGGTACTCTTACCGGCCCCATTCGGCCCGATCAAAGCGACAATTTCCCCTGCATGCACATGAAACTCGACGTTATTGACCGCTTGCACTCCGCCAAACGACTTTGAAATTGTATTGACATGCAGCAATCTGTCCATCATGACACCGTCTCCATTTCCACTTTTTCAGATCGAATTTCGCTCCGGGTGTCTCCTTTGGATTTCATCAACCAAGATCTTACACGAGGCACCAGACCTTCCGGCATGAACATGATGATCGCGACGAGGATCGCGCCAAACACAATTGTGTCGATATCCCCTTTTAACCATGGCAAATGCTCACCCAGTACAATCAGAATCTCACCTATTGCATTGATCACCACGGCACCAATCAACGCTCCCCAAATACTCGTCATCCCTCCCACCACAACTATGGTCAGAAACTTGATCGATTCGTGCAGCCCAAAAGGCTGCGGATCAAGAATTCCCATGTAATGGGCGTACAGAGCTCCGGATAAACCGGCAAACATTCCGCTTACGACAAAGGCGCTCAATTTGAATTGGGCAACGTCGACTCCCATTGAGGTAGCGGCAATCTCACTCTTGTGTATCGCACGGTATGCACGGCCCACACGTGAGTTCATAATGTTTAGGGAAAACAGCAGAACCAGAGTCACGACTCCCCAGACCAGGTAATACATGCTGACTTCACTTGAACCAATCCCGAAGATGTCGAGTGGCGGAATGCTGATCATCCCATTGGCACCGCCTGTAACCGATTCCCACTCGGCAATCCCAATCTGTACGATATAACCGAAAGCCAGAGTGGCCATTGCAAGATAATATCCCTGGAGTCCGGCAATCGCACGGGCCACGATAAAAGCAACGATCCCAGGAACTATGGCACCAATCATTACTCCGAGTACAGGGGGCACTCCGTATTTTGCAGCCAATACGGCCGATGTATAAGCTCCGATTCCCCAGAAACCCGCTTGACCGAGTGAGATCTGCCCAGCCAACCCCATTACGAGGCCCAAACCTATGGCTACAATCGCATGCAACCCGACAATTACACCAACTGAGTGATAGTAGCTATCTGCTAACAAGAGTGGGAAAAGAATGACGAGCAAGAGGTAGACCACAACCCCTTTTCGCAATGTTTTGACTTTTGGCAGCATGTTATAAGCCTCCTTTCCCGACACTTCGCTCTCCGAACAGTCCTGTTGGCTTTATCAACAGAACCGCAATCAAAACCAAGAATGCAATTGCATCTTTGACACCTGAACTGATCAAACCGGCACCCAAAGATTCCAATAAACCAAGCAGCAACCCTGCAACCGTGGCTCCTAACGGACTTCCCAATCCGCCCAAAATCGCCGCGGAGAAACCTTTAATTCCAAGCAGGGTACCGACATCATAGGAAGTCACATTTAAGGGAGCGATCACAATCCCTGCTATGGCGCCTGCAGCTGCACTGATTCCAAATGCTAACATGGCCATCTTCGACGGACTTACACCCATTAACCTGGCGGCCAGTGTGTTGACTGAGCAAGCTTTAATCTTTTTCCCGGTTACGGTTTTTTCCATGAGGTACCACAGTGCGATCAAGATAATCAGTACGGCCGCCACAACCCAAACACTTTGCTTTGCAACACTGACTCCGGCCGCCGATATCGGATCATTGCCGGTCAACGGCTTAAGAGTATAAGAGTCTTTTCCCCAGATCTGACTTGCGATCCCGCGAATCAAAATGGATACACCAATCGTCAAGATGATCAGACTTAACGGCGTCGCTTTTTTGGCCAATCCGATAATGTATTTCTGCATCAGGACTCCGATCCCCGTGACGAGCAGAATCGCCAGCACGATTGCCGCTGCGTAAGGAATATCCATGCTGATCAACGAAACAGTCAGCATGCTGCCCAGCATCAGGAACTCGCCTTGAGCCAGATTGATCACTTTGCTGACGTTGTAAATCATGACAAATCCAACAGCGACAATTGCATAGACTCCCCCGATAACCAGACCGTTGGCTATATATTGCAAAAATTCAGTCACAAAAACCCCCTCCTGTTCCTCTTCGATGTTCTATTTTTGAAAAATGAGAAGGAGGCCGTTAGGGAATCGCTTGGGATCGACCTCCTATGCTGTGCTTAAGAAAGAGCTAAATCTTTATCAGGTGCGCTTTCAAATACACTGAGAAAGAAACGGACAGCACCGGGATCCAGTAACGCGTAGTAGTTACGGAATAAATCATCCGCATCCCGTCCTACCCAAAAATTGGGCAACAGCTCTTCCGGAAGGCTCGGATCAATAAACAGAAACTTGCGGTACTCGTGAACCAACTTGGTCTTCTCGACGAAACATTCGCCGTCCGAAATCTCCTGTTTCTTCTCCACCTGCTCCCGCAGTTTTTCATATTGCGGCCGGTACTGGTCGATGAATTCTTGGTAGGCTTTATTAATCTCGTCGAGATTCCAGCACTTCTCCACCAACTGCTTATCCGTGCTTATTCCTATATGCTCGGACGTGAAAATCTCGATGCAGTCGGTGATATTGTAGGATTCAGCGATTTCTTTTACTCGATCAGCCAAATCATTCGGACTGATCCACACACTGTTGGCCAGCATACCAAACCCCATCCACGACAGTTCCTTCCTGAATTGATCCCGCATCGCTCGCTGCTTTTCCGGAATGTTATAGGTGGTTATGCACCACTTGCCATCCCATTTTGCGGACGTTTGTTTATAAATCCGGGCTCCAGCCTCGTCAAGCCGTTTCTTGCCTCGCGGAGTCATGGAATAATAGGATCGGTTGCCGATTTTGCGAGCTTTCAGCCATCCTTGGCTAACAGTACGGGAAATTGCCACACGCACAGCCTGTTCAGACATTCCGAACTCGCCCATTAAACGGGTTAAGCTGCCTACCCAGATTTCACCCCCGTGATGGCGAACATATTCGCCATATATGGTGAAAAGCATCGATTGTGGTTTCAACTTGGTTCAACTCCATTCAACAATTTCGAACTTCTTTTATATACTCGCTTATTATACCAGCAAATATATCGAATGTAGAACGGAGTGAACGAGAGCCATTACATGTCAAAAAATTCTCGAATCAGGGACGATCACGTTCGATAATCGTGGCAATCCCCTGTCCGACTCCAATACACATGGTGGCTAATCCATAGCGAGCATCCCGCCGCTCCATTTCATTCAGTAATGTTGTCAGGATGCGCGCACCGCTGCATCCCAGCGGATGCCCGATCGCAATTGCACCACCGTTCACATTCAGCCGTTCCGTATTCACATTCAACTCTCGAATACAGGCCAAAGATTGAGCCGCAAAAGCTTCATTTATTTCGATCAGATCAATATCATCGATGGTCAACCCTGCCTGTTTCAGAGCTTTGCGAGTGGCCGGAACAGGGCCGATTCCCATAATCGACGGTTCTACGCCTGCAACGGCAGAAGCTGCAACACGCGCTCTTGGTTTTAGACCCAATTGAGCTGCCGTTTCTTGTTCCATCAACAACAGAGCGGCTGCACCATCATTTACACCTGAAGAGTTGCCCGCGGTTACTGTTCCCCCTTGACGGAAGGCAGGTTTCAACTTGGCAAGTTGTTCAATCGTTGTGTTTGGACGAGGATGTTCATCCTGATCAAAAATTGTAATCTCACCCTTACGTCCGGTAATTTCAACAGGAACAATCTCATTCTTGAATTTGCCTTCGGCCAGTGCTTTTGCATACTTCTGCTGGCTGGATAAAGCAAATTGGTCCTGATCTTCCCGGCTAATGCCGTATTGTTCGGCCACATTTTCAGCCGTTTCACCCATGCTGTAAGGGTAGTGCATTGCTGCCAACTTTTCATTAATAAATCGCCAGCCAATCGTAGTGTCAAACATCTGTTGATTCCCGCGCGCATATGCACTTTCGGATTTCAGCATGACAAACGGAGCTCGTGTCATGCTTTCCGTGCCTCCGGCGATATACACGTTCCCGCGGCCCGCCTCGATTGCATTCGCACACTGATTGACAGCTTCAAGACCGGAACCGCACAAACGATTCACGGTTACACCAGGAACCGTTACAGGCAGTCCCGCCAACAACACTGACATTCTCGCTACATCTCTGTTGTCTTCACCAGCCTGATTGGCACACCCATAAATCACGTCGTCAATGAATTCAGGGTCAATTGGATTGCGTTCCAACAGTTTGCGAATTACAACCGCGCCTAAGTCATCAGGACGGACGTCTTTTAAGGCACCGCCGTATCGGCCCACGGCGGTTCTTACCGCATCAACAAT
Source organism: Effusibacillus consociatus (assembly GCF_042652925.1). Taxonomy (NCBI): domain Bacteria; kingdom Bacillati; phylum Bacillota; class Bacilli; order Caryophanales; family Alicyclobacillaceae; genus Effusibacillus; species Effusibacillus consociatus. The sequence continues at coordinate 75,365 of NZ_JBHSHC010000142.1, read as the reverse complement.
AACCGGTGTTCTCATCTCTGCCATCCCCCTTATTTGCTGGTTGCCAGTTCATTTTGATAGGAATAAAAACCCTGGCCGCTGCGACTTCCCAGCCTGCCTGCCAACACCATCTTGCGGAGCAACGGGGCCGGTCTGTATCGTTCCTCAGCCAAATCGCGATGCAGCCCGCGGATCACCGAATATACTTCGTCCAATCCGACTTGATCGGCCCATTCGAGCGGACCATAGGGGTAGTTGGTGCCTTTCTTCATTGCAATATCAATATCCTCGGGTGTAGCGGTTCCCTCCATCACGGTAAAAACAGCTTCATTGATAATGAGCGACAGTACTCTCGGAAACACTAATCCAACCTCATCCTCTACCACAGCTGTGTTTTTGCCGAGAGATTGAAAGAACTTCTCTGTCTGTTCGAGCGTTTCAATCGACGTCTGCAAAGCTGGAGCAATCTCCAATACGTTTCGCTCAGCTACCGGAACGAATGTGCCAAAACCACAGATTCGTTCCGGATGGCGTGTCCATGAGGCAACTTCAGTAGCCGTAATCGCTAGGGAAGTGGTGATGATTGGAATATCCGGAGCCAAGACATGATCCAGGCTTTGTACCACAGCCTTCTTCACATCGAGGTCATAATTTGATACTTCTACCGCGAATTGAATGCTGTTCGGATATTCCTCTATTCTTTCCTGGGACACTACTCCATAGCTCTTGCTCTCAAAGAGCTCTTTTAATTCGGTAAACAGAGGGCCCTTGCCAGCCAGCAAAATCCACTTATTTGTTGTAGTCATAGTATCCCTCACCGGACTTTCTGCCTAAAGTTCCTGCCTGAACCATCCGCTGCTGAATACGACTTGGCTTAAATCGACCTTCATGGAAAAAGTTTTCATAAACTGACTCAGTCACCGCAAAGTTCACATCGATTCCAATCAAATCTTGGAGTTCGAACGGGCCCATTTTAAATCCCCCCGCTTGTGTGAGAATCTGATCAATTTGCTCGACACTGGCAACCCGGTCTCCCAGAATCCGCAGGGATTCGTTATAATACGGCCGGGCTACACGATTGACGATAAATCCTGGAGTATCGTTCGCATAAACCGGTACCTTCCCGAGATCCTGTGCAAATTGATAGACAAACTCCGCCTGCTCGGCACCTGATTTCTTTCCTCGGATCACTTCTACCAGCGGCATGACAGGAGCCGGATTGAAGAAATGCATTCCCAGAATCCGTTCCGGATTGTCCAATCCTCCTGCAATTTCAGTGATGGAAAGAGAAGAGGTGTTCGTCAAAAGCAGTGCATCTGATCGGCAGATCTCCGTTAAGGATTTGAAGATTGATTTTTTCAGATCCATCCGCTCCGAAACTGCTTCAATCACAATGTCGCAACCGGCGAGCTGTTGGATGTCTTGTACCGGTTTTACTGACTGGTAGACAGCCTCTTTTTCCCGTTCGCTGATCCTGCCTTTCTCCACATCCTTGGCCAAAGTCGACAGCAGATAGGATTGAGCTTTCTCTAATATGGCTTGATTGGAATCCAGCAACAGAACACTGTGCCCTTTTCTTCCACAGACCAGGGCTATTCCCGCCCCCATTGTTCCGGCCCCAATCACGCCGATCTGATAAGCAGCCACGAGCTTTCCTCCTCTGTCATAAGCCTATTTCCCTTTAAATACCGGCTGACGTTTCTCAAAAAATGCGGCTACGCCTTCCTTATGATCCTCCGTACTCCCTGCAATTGCCTGTGTGAATGCTTCATATTCCAAAGTTTCTTCCAAACTCATGTGAAGCCCCTTGTACATGGCCCGTTTAATCAAACCGATTCCTTTGGTCGGCAGTTTCGCCAACTTACGGGCATATTCCATGACATCAGACTCGAACGTTTCGGCGGGGTACACTTGACTGACCAATCCGATGCGATACGCTTCTTCCGCCGATACCTTGTCACCGGTAATGGCCAGTTCCAATGCCTTCCCGATCCCCACAACCCGCGGCAAGAAATAACACCCGCCGGAATCCGGGATCAATCCGATGTTAACAAATACATTCACAAAAGACGCCTTCTCGGACGCGAGCCGAATATCACACGCTAAAGCCAAACTCATTCCGGCCCCTGCGGCCACTCCGTTCACTGCGGCTATAATCGGTTTCTCCGTTTTTTGCATTTGGGTGATCATTGGATTGTAGCGCTTGCGCAGAAATTCGCCAAAATCGATTTCTGTTCCCTGAACATCGCCTAAATCTTGACCCGCGTTAAACGCTTTTCCCGCACCTGTCAACACGATGCAGCGAACCTCCGGATCCCTGTCCGCACGCTTTAGTGCCTCAATGATTTCCCGATGCATCTGCTCTGTGAAAGCGTTGAATTTCTCCGGGCGGTTCAGTGTAATCCGCCCGATACCTTCAAGTACTTCATATAAAATTGTTTCGTACATTCCTATCATCCCCTATCGCCCCGTGAAGTCCGGTTTGCGTTTCTCTATAAAAGCCCTCATTCCTTCGGCTTTGTCTTCACTGGCAAACAACAGATAAAAACAATTGCGTTCATAATCCAGTCCTTCATCCAACGGGATGTCGATTGCTTTGAGAACAGATTTCTTGATCAAGCGTACGGCCACCGGCGGCTGAGCCGCGATTTGCTTGGCGAGTTTGACCGCTTCATGCAAATACAGCTCTACCGGAACTACCTTGTTAATCAAGCCGTAACGGAGCGCTTCGTCCGCTGTAATCGGTTCGCCGCTCAGCAACATCTCCATTGCCTTGACTTTCCCCACCGCTTTTGTCAAACGTTGGGTGCCCCCGGCCCCCGGCATCACACCCAGTTTAACTTCCGGCTGGCCAATCTTGGTTGTTTCAGAAGCAATGATGATGTCACAATTCATCATCAGTTCGCAACCGCCGCCAAGGACAAATCCGCTTACTGCCGCAATGATCGGCTTCGAAACTTTGGCAATCCGATCCCATACCGCAAACTGATCTTTCAGTAACATCGGGATCACCGATTCGTCCGCCATCTCATCAATGTCCGCTCCGGCCGCAAACGCTTTGTCATTCCCGGTAAGCACAATGGCTCGAATCGAATCATCCCGATCCATCCGCTCCAATTCTTCAACAATTTCATCTACCATCTTCAGATTTAATGCATTCAGAACCGCTGGGCGGTGCAGAGTAAGAATCCCCACTGATTGATCTGCCGAAACTTGAATGAACTCGTATCCCATCTGCTTTCCTCACTTTCGGCTGTATGATCCTATTTGCCCATTAACACTTTATTTCGGTTATCAACGATCCGAATCGCCTTGCCTTCGCTGCGAGGAATCGTATTTGGCTGGTTGATTCTCAATAAAACAGAGACACCCAGCGCATTCTTCATCGCTTGACCGATATCTTTCACCAATTTAAGCACATCTTCGCTGTTCTCAAGATCTTGTATCTTGTGCATAAACTCTGACGTCAATTCGCAGTGCACTTCAAAACGGTCCAATGCACCATCCCGTTCCACCACTACCTGATAGTAGGGAGCCAATTGTTTAAAGCTCAGCAGAACGGACTCAATTTCTGTCGGAAATACATTTACACCGCGAATAATCAACATATCATCGGCGCGCCCTTTGATACGTGACATTCGAATGGTAGTGCGTCCGCATTTACACTTTTCCGGATTAAGAGACGCAATGTCGCCTGTCCGGTATCGGATCACCGGGAATGCTTCTTTGGTTAAGGAAGTAAATACAAGTTCCCCTTCTGCTCCGTATGGAAGAACTTCGCTGGTATTCGGATCAATAATCTCTGCCAGGAAATGATCTTCCGCGATATGAAGCCCATCTTGTGCTTCATAACATTCAATGGACACCCCTGGTCCCATCACTTCGCTCAAACCGTAAATATCAACTGCTTTAATACTGAGCTTTTCTTCCAGTTGTTCGCGCATTTCTTCTGACCAAGGCTCGGCTCCAAAAATTCCATATTCCAGGCTCGTTTGTCTTGGGTCTATCCCCATCCGTTCCATCTCTTCGACAATGTTAAGGACATAAGATGGAGTAGCTGCTATCCCGCGGGGTTTAAAATCCTCAATCAAGGTGATTTGCCGGGGTGTATTCCCTCCGGAAATAGGAACTGCTGCAGCTCCGAGATATTCGATTCCATAATGCAATCCAAGTCCACCTGTGAATAATCCATAACCGTACGCGTTATGGAAAATATCTCCCGGTCGACCGCCTGCACAACAGATCGCTCTGGCAACAATCTCAGACCAATTTTCAATATCCTTTTTCGTATACCCTACAACAGTTGGTTTCCCTTTCGTTCCGGAAGAACCGTGAATCCGAACTACTTCTTTCATGTCGACTGCAAACAGGTTAAACGGATAGTTCTCACGCAGATCTGTTTTCTTCATGAACGGAAGACGCTGCAAATCTTCTAAGCTCTGGATATCCTCCGGCTTAATTCCAGCATCATCAAAATTTTGTTTATGAAAAGGAACATTCTCATAACAACGCTTTACAGTCTCTTTCAGTCGTGCGAGTTGGATTTTTTGGATCTCTTCGCGTGACATGGTTTCCATTTCAATATTGAATACCACTTCTCGTACCCCCTTTTTTACGAGCCTACCTGTTACTCCCCAAGAAAAACGGGCTTCCTTTTTTCACGAAATGCTTCGAGTGCTTCAAGGCGATCTTTCGTTGGAATAATCACCTCGTATGCTTTTGATTCCAGATCCAATCCGGTTTGCAGATCGGAACCGAATCCCCTGTCGATTGCGTATTTAGCCTGATAAACAGCTAGTGGAGCATTGGAAACAATTTCGTCAGCCAAGGAATGACACATATCGGATAAATGCAGTACATTTCCTGCCACGCCGTTTAGAATTCCATACGCCTTAGCTTCTTCCGCCGAAATCTTCCTGGCCGTCATTATCAATTCCTTTGCTTTAGAAGGGCCAATCAGCCTCGGCAGACGTTGGGTGCCGCCTGCTCCCGGAATAATGCCCAAGCTTACTTCGGTAAGACCCAGTTTGGCTTCCTGAACAGCAAATCTGAAATCGCACGCAAGAGCCAATTCAAATCCTCCTCCGAATGCATACCCGTTGATTGCTGCAATCGTTGGTTGGGGGAGTCTCTCCAAAGCAGAAAATACGTCCCTGATTTTTCGCACGTTGCGTCGCACCTGCTGCTCATTGAGCGTTCTTCGCTCTTTCAAATCAGCCCCCGCACAGAACGCCTTGCCTGAAGCCGTTACGATTACCGCTCTCGTTCCCTTTATGTCCTGCTGCAGTTCATCAATGATTTCACCCAATCGGACGAGTGTCGGGTAATTCAATGCATTCAGTTCATCAGGTCTGTTTAACTTGATAATTCCTAAATAACCCTGCCGTTCCAACAATACTGTCTCTCGTTCCATGCTGTTTTTGCTCCTCGGTTACTAGTATCTGTCAGAATTCCTTAGGTTTCACACGTGCATAGGTTCCTAAAGCCACTGCCACCAGTTTGCCCTCACCTGTTGTTATTCGGGCTTCCATTACAATTATTTTGGAACCCCTTTTTACAACCTTTGACTCTGCAATCAACAAATCCCCTTTGGCCGGCGAGAGATAACTGACCTTGCTTTCCACCGTTACCGACTGCTGTACTCCATTTATATGGGGAGCAGCCGCATGCCCCATTGCAACATCGGCTAATGTGCCGGTTACCCCGCCATGTACCACTCCATCGATGCTGTTATAGAATTCCGGGCGAATCTTCAATGTTGCCCGGCAACCTTCATCATCAATTCGCTCGATCTCAATCCCAAGGTAGTGATTGAAGCGATTCTTTGTCTCATAGTTCATCACGTTACCACCTGCACTTTCCATACGCATCCCCTTATTAGGAAGCGTTTTCAAGCTCATTATTCGATCGGAACAAAATAGTCATTCTTCCGATATGCCAAAGCATCAAGAATCGCAACAGTTCCCTGCTCGTTCTCCACCCGAATGCGATACCATGCAGTTCGGTTCGTCCGGTTTTCCTCAATAGCGGTCGCTCGTAAACGGGTTCCTTTTTGACTTGCGGCCAGGTACCCGATATTCATGGACAAAGCAACCGACGTTTTTCCATAGGAGTTACAGGCAACCGCGAAGACAAAATCGGCCAATGCGAAGATAACGGCACCATGCGTAGTGCCATGGGCATTCAACATATCCTCCGTCACTTCCAATTCGGCAGTCGCCGTTCCCTCACCGACTTCAACCAATGTCATTCCGAGAAATTGGCTGAATCGATCCTGCTTCAATTTTTCATAGATTTGTTCAAAGTATTGTTTGTGAACGGTTTCATCATCGAGGGGACTCTTCACTATGGTCACCTACAGTACTTCCGCAAAGTGCATGGATACCAGTTTACCGGCAAACCCCATCAAATCTTTCCCTGCAGCACGTCCTTCTGGGGAAGAGAGGGAGTTGGTCAAATCTTCTTTATTTTCGAAATACATTTCTGCGATTAAATGAAGATCGCTTTCTCCCATTGGAGCTCCGTAGATTTTATTGACCTCCAGCTTGATGAGACCTGGCATCTTTGCCGCGAGTGGTGCATGGACGTTGTTATAATGCTGATCGAACTCTTCCACATTTTCCGGTTTGCGATAGATTGCCACCAATTTGACCATATTAGGATCCTCCCTTTTATCACAAGTTCAACGTGAGAACCGCGCAAACGTATAACATTATTTTTATATAACGTTATTTTCACGTTGTTATTGTAATTAGTATATTATCAATATCATTTTTGAGTCAATATATTTTTTCTGTTAGTTTTCTTGAGCAGCTGTCCATGATTACGAATGGAGTGCTCGACAAACAAGTGCTTGACGAATGGCTGGAACACAGCAAAGACAAAAGCGATATCTCTGTCGAATAAATCGGGCAAGTAAAAAAGCCTTAAACTAAAGAGTTCAAGGCTTTTTATTGTGTCGGGCATCGCTTTAACGAAAATCCCGAAACTCTTTTGAATCATTCCACATCCGTTCAAATTCCCGTCCGCATTTTTCCGCGCCTTGTGGATCATTAAGTACAATCAGCACCTCATCATTGGTTGTGCTGGCCGCCTTGGTATAGTTAAAAGATCCAACAGCAAAGACTTGGCGGTCGGCCACGGTCATTTTTAAATGCATCAGTCCGCTATGAGAGTTGACCTTCACGGGGATCCCCTCGGACAAAAGTTTACGAATATCTTCATTTTGGTATTTATTTTGTACTTGCTGGTCATCGGTAATGACCCGAACTTTAACCCCTCTTCTTTTCGCATTCACAATCTCTTTCACTATGCTGTCTTCCGTGATGGAATAGATCGCAATATCCAGTGTCGACTTTGCGTTTTGAATCACGGATCGTATCGCTCTTTCCGGATGTTCGTCTGCCTGCGTAAAATAAATACTTTCAGAAAGCGTACGGCCCGTTGACATTTGACTGGAACCCTGAGTGGGCTTCGTTAGTTCGCTGCATCCTGATGACAACATACTGCTTAGAAGCAAAATGCCTAATGCCGTCTTCCTCAACTCAACCTCTCCCTTTGATGCTCATCATAGATGACTTCTCTTCAGGTATACGATAAAGAAGCCCTCTCCCACAAGGGTAGAAGGCCCAAATTGATAGAACTCACTCTTTCTTTTGATAGAAGAAACGGGAAATCGCGACCCCTATCGCACCTAATCCGATAAACAAAACAGCCCGAACGAGCACAGAAACACTCGGAAGATCAATAAGGATCAGCTTTAGCAATGTTACGAAGAGCAGGATCACTCCAAACAAGCGTGCCAGTTTGATCCTCTTGATGATTCCGAATAGGATGACCGCGATTGCAGAGAACGCCCACGTGAACGAGATTGCCATGTGCTTTCCATCGCGGCTAAGCGGCTCCGCGAGTACATCTGTTATTTGGGTTAGGAAAACCAACAGCAGCACCGCTCCGGACAGAGCAATCCCTTTCGGCAGCTGCAGTGGGATCTGCAACTCGTTTTCTCCTTCGGTACTTTTGCGAATTTGCCGGAATAACAGCGTCAATGTCCCCAACAAAACCACCCAAGCCAGCGTGGGACCGGAGACAATTTTTCCAATCGGTTCTTTCAGAGTCAGCAGCAATCCCAAAAGATAGACCACCGTACCGGTCGCCAACTGCAAGCCGGATCGGACGAGCAAAGCCAAGATCAAGACACCGGTTCCCTCAGCAAGCAATGCCACAGCCTCACTGGAACCCTGAAAAACGTGGATCAGGTAAATCATCAAGGAAAAGGCGGAGATCGAAACATAGGCAGCCACTTGGTCCTCTGAGTCTTTCCGCCGCCATAACGCAACACCACCATAAAAAATGGCAAGGACAAGCAGGAAGCCTTCGTAAAAACGGGAGTCAGTATTTCCCAGCAATCCATACCACCATGCGGTTGTGACTGCAGCACTCGTGAATAAAGTGATCGACTGGGTCTCTCCCATTTTCCATCTTAGAAACAGCAGTGCCAGTATCACCACATGTTGAGCCAACACTCCTATCGCAAGAACGTGTTCGTCCGCGATGTGGACAAAACCTGCGAATACAAGCAGAGTCAAGTGAAACAATCCGAGCGAAGCGTAATACAGTTTCTCATATCCTTTCCGGACTGACAAAACAAGAAACGTTGCTGAAAGGAGCACCTCGTAGCCAACGAAGAAGACTGTACTGGGCGCTGTGCTTTTAATCAGGAACGGCACCATATAGCCGCCAATGCTTGAAAGTATCGCCAAAGCCTCGGACCGGTGACGAACAGAAAGGAAGATTCCGCCCGCGATGAATCCAACATTTAATAGAAAAGCCGGTACTGCCGGAATTAACCCGTATAAAATATGAGCCGCAAAAGTGGTAAGCATGAGTAAAGATACGGCCCCGCCCAACAGGACCTGCCCCAGAGCATCCCGGTTAAGCCGCATTTGTCTTTCTCCGAGATAGAGCAGCACAATTGAAGCTGCAAGACCCATACCACATCGCACCGGTTCAGTTAACAGCCCTGCGTTAATCGCGGCCTTAAATCCCCAGATCACCCCTAGCAGAAGAACAAGAATAAAAATACGGGGAAGCCAAACTCTTCCAATGAAGTGTTCCCAATCAACCTTCTCCGGTTCTTTTTTTGGCTCTACCTCTTTGTTTGGTTCTTGTTGCACCCGGGCAGGTTTTACAGGAACTTCTCTAACGGCTGGTTGCTGCACATCGCGCTTTATAGTGGGTACCGGATTCAAACTTTGTTGCAATAACTCGACTTGCTGCCGCAACAACCGGATTTCCTCGCCTTGCTCCTCCACCAGTTTTTCCAACCGTTCCATTCGATTGATCTCGCTCATGTACTCTCCCCTTGCCAGACAGGGTCTATTTTCAACAGTATATCATGCCATTTTGGGAAACTATAAGAAAAAACAGCAAAGGAGTTCAACCGATGCGTTCAATGTGGAAGGGAAGTATCAGTTTCGGATTGGTGAATATTCCTGTCAGCCTGTATAAAGCAACTGAAGATCATAAGACGAGCTTTCGCAGTTTGCATGAAGATTGCAAGCATCCGATCCAATATAAAAAATGGTGTCCCGTCTGCAACCGGGAAGTGGAGCAGAAAGAGATCATTCGAGGATATGAGTATGCTCCAGGGAACTATATCATCATCACAGATGATGATCTCGACAATCTTCCCCTGCCAACTCTGCGAACCATTGAAATTCTTCACTTTACTGATAAAGACAGCATTGATCCGATCTATTACGAGAAAGCGTATTACTTGGGGCCGGGAGAATATGGAGGCAAGCCCTACAAGCTGTTGCATGAAGCGATGAATCAAACGGGCAAGGTAGCAGTAGCAAAGGTGGCTTTTCGCACAAGCGAGCATTTGGCAATCATCCGCTTGCATGACAGATGCCTGGTGATGAACATGATCCACTATCCGGCCGAGGTCAGAGCTGTAGAAGGAGTTCCGGGCCTTGAAGGTGTTGCGGCTATTCAAGTCAGTGATGCGGAGCTGCAGATGGCGACCAAATTGATTCAAGAGATCAGCGGAGCTTTCCGGGACGATTACAGAAGCAATTATGAGGCTGCACTCAAAGAGCTTATCGAAGCGAAGGTGCAAAATGAGGAAGTGGAACAGCCGGCCGCTGCTCCACGCGCCGATAATGTAGTAGACCTGATGGAAGCTCTCAAGCGAAGCCTCAATGCCACCAAAGAAAAACGGCCGGAGAAACAGCCGGAACCGGCTGCCGCCAATGAGGGGGAACCGGTTGCGGTTGCTGCCACGGGGACCGAGCCGGATGCGGGGGCAACCGCAGTTCCGGAACGCCCGAAACGGCGAAGACGGAAGACGACTTCTTAGATGGCGGGGTTGCGCCGCATCCCATTAGGGACTGTCCCGCCAATAAATGCGCTCAGATTTATTTTATTTCTAATGTGTTTGTTTCTAAAAACTTCGTATTAAAATTCCCTTCAACAAAGGAGGGATGCTCAAGAAGTTTAAGATGGAACGGAATGGTTGTGTTTATTCCGCTAATCACAAATTCGCTTAGGGCGCGTTTCATCCGGTCAATCGCTTCCCCCCGGTCTTTACCCCAAACGATGAGCTTGGCAACCATTGAGTCATAAAAAGGAGAAATTTGATAGCCGGGATATACTGCACTGTCTACTCGAACCCCAAAGCCACCTGGAGGAAAGTAACTATCCACCTTCCCTGGGGACGGCATGAAGTTATTCGCCGGGTTCTCGGCGTTGATTCGGCACTCAATGGACCAGCCATTGATTTGAACATCATCCTGCGAAAATGAAAGCGGGTAACCGGCCGCAACAGAAATCTGTTCCTTAATCAGGTCAATTCCCGTGATCATTTCGGACACCGGATGCTCCACTTGAATCCGTGTATTCATCTCCATGAAATAGAACTGTCCATGCTTATCCAAAAGAAATTCCACCGTACCGGCACCATGATAGTCTACGGCTTTTGCTGCTGCCACTGCTGCATCCCCCATTTTTTCGCGCAAAGCAGCGTCAAGGGCTGGTGATGGGGCTTCCTCGACCAACTTTTGGTGGCGCCGCTGGATAGAGCAATCGCGTTCTCCCAGATGCACCACATTTCCGTGCTTATCCCCGATAATCTGAATTTCCACGTGGCGTGGCTCTTCTAAATATTTCTCCAGGTAGACTCCGGCATTTCCAAACGCCGTCTCCGCTTCCTTTTGAGCTTGTCGAATCGCCTTGATTAATTCCTGATCATCAATCGCAACCCTCATTCCCTTTCCGCCGCCGCCTGCGGTTGCCTTTACAATAACTGGATACCCGATATTCTTCGCAACGATCAGAGCTTCCTCAACATTTTCTATTAATCCTTCAGTACCAGGAACCGTTGGTACATTTGCCTGCTTCATGGTATTCTTCGCCACCGACTTGTCGCCCATTTTTCGAATGGCTTCCGGGTCCGGACCGATGAAGGTAATATTGCAATCTCGACATAATTGGGCAAACGATGTGTTTTCAGCCAAAAATCCATATCCAGGATGGATGGCATCGGATTTGGTAAGAACGGCGACACTCATTAAATGAACCATATTTAAATAGCTTTCCTTCGAGGCGGTTGGTCCGACACAATAGGCTTCATCTGCCATTTTGACATGCAAAGCGTCCTTATCTGCCTCCGAATAAACAGCGACTGTTGATATGCCCAATTCCCGACAAGCGCGAATCACTCGTACGGCGATTTCCCCTCTATTGGCAATAAGTATTTTTTTAAACATTTCGGGCTCCCCTTTACATAGTTTTGATTATAAACAGAGGTTCTCCATATCCAACCAACTGTCCATCTTCGGCAAGAACCTCGACGATCTTCCCTTCGACTTCGGATCTGATCTCGTGGGAAATTTGTAAAGATTCTACCACGCAGTTCCCTATGATATAACCTGATTTGACTTGTTCATCTTGCTTCAGAACGGACTGAAACAGGCCCACCGTGGGGGAAGCGATTATATGTCGGGTCTCTGAGACACTTTGATCTTTAACGTCCGTGACGGTTTCAACCGACTTTCTTGTCTGTTCCTCAATTAAAGCAACGGCTGCCTGTTGAGAGCCTCTTTCTATTTCAAAAACGGGAGCGGAAAACTCTGCTGGAACGGAATCGACAGGCGCAAATTTTTTAATAAAAATCCTGGTTTCTTCATATTCCCACTCCAGTTCGTCAACCGAATATTGATTGACCAGCTTAATCATTTCCCGTATATCAAGAATTTTCATGGGAAGTTCACTCCTTTAATCTTCCATTGTGGATAAATCACCGGTTGGGAGTCCCAATTCCCAAGCTTTTAAGACACGGCGCATAATTTTCCCGCTTCTTGTTTTCGGTATTTTATCTCTGAACTCGACCAGACGAGGTGCAGCATGAGCAGCAAGCTTCTGTTTAACATAAAACTTGATATCCTCAATCAGTTCCTCGCTAGGCTCATACCCTGCACGCAAAGTAATAAAGGCTTTAATAATTTGTCCACGGACCGGATCAGGGACCCCAATAACACCTGCTTCAGCTACAGCCGGATGCTCCAGCAGCTTGCTTTCCACCTCAAACGGACCGACGCGTTCTCCGGCCGTATTAATCACATCATCGACACGGCCCTCAAACCAAAAGTATCCGTCTTCATCTTTATAAGCGCTGTCTCCAGAGATGTACCAACCATTTTTAAAATATTCCTGATACTTGGTTGGATTCTTCCAAATTTGACGCATCATCGCCGGCCAAGGGGCACGAATCGCCAAATTTCCCATCGTATTGGCAGGCAGTTCATTTCCTTCATCATCGACAATTGCTAATCCAATACCAGGAAGCGGCTTGCCCATGGAGCCTGGTCGAATGGGAAGCGAACGATAATTGGCACAGATGGTCGAACCCGTTTCCGTCATCCACCAGTTGTCATGAATTCGCAGGCCGAGTACTTCCAATCCCCAACGAATGACCTCAGGATTTAACGGTTCACCTGCCGAAAGCACGTGTCGGACGGAGGAAAGGTCGAATTGCTTGGGAAGCTGGTTGCCTTCGCCCATAAGCATACGGAAAGCGGTTGGTGCACTAAACCATACATTGACCTTAAATTGCTCCAACGTTTTAAACCAATCCGCAGGCTTAAATCTTCCTCCTCTCATAACAATCGTCACCCCATTTAGCCACGGTGCCCACATTCCGGCAGAAGTGCCTGTAACCCACCCTGGATCGGCTGTACACCAGTAAATATCACCAGGTTTTAAATCATACACGTATTTCCCCGACACATATTGATGAATCATTGCCTCATGAACCTGAAGAACACCTTTTGGTTTCCCGGTGGAACCGGAAGTATAGTGGAGAAGCATGCCATGGTCACGCTCTACCCACTCGATAATCGGTTCATTTGATTGATCCATCAATGTCTCGTAGCGAGCCTCACCCGGCTTAAGCCCGTGTGACTCATTAGCGCCGACGAGGATCACATGCTTAAGCTCAGGCAGTGACGAAACCGGGATACGGGAAAGCAAGTGCGGAGTCGTCACGACCGCAACCGCTCCACTGTCAGCGAGACGATCTTTGACCGCTTCCTCCATAAACGCCTCAAATAAAGGACCGGCGATAGCCCCAATCCGGATAATCCCAAGCATAGCCACAATAAGTTCCGGACTTCTGGGCATGAAGATAAAAACGCGCTCCCCCTTTGTCACTCCAAGTGAGACAAGTCCCTGGGCAAAACGATTGGATAGAGTGGATAGAGCGGCAAAAGTGTAGCTTTCTGTTCTTTCTCCGTCCGTATAGAGCAGGGCGACATTTTCGCCACGTCCTTCCTCGACATGCCGATCGATCGTCTCATAGACCATATTGATTTTGCCTGTTTTGCTCCAGCTGAATACCTGCTCGACTTCTTTCCAATCAAAGGTTTGATAGATTTTATCATAATCTGTTAAATTGGCTTGAGGGTCTAACATCAAGATTTCATTATTTTGATTCTTCAAGTTTCTCACCTCTTATAAAGGTATATTTCCATGTTTTTTAAAAGGACGGCTTTCTTTCTTATTACGCAGCATTTCTAAAGACTCAAGTAGTTTTTTTCGAGTTTCTCTTGGATCAATGACATCATCAACCATTCCTTTACCTGCAGCAACATAGGGATTTGCAAACTTTTCACGATATTCCGCAATCTTTTGCGCTCTCGTTGCTGCGGGGTCCTCACTTTGCTCAATTTCCTTGGCGAAAATGATATTTGCCGCCCCCTCGGGTCCCATCACTGCAATTTCCGCATTCGGCCAAGCAAAAACGACATCGGCACCGATGGATTTGGAGTTCAAGGCAACGTAGGCGCCACCGTAGGCTTTGCGCAAAATCACCGTTATTTTCGGTACGGTAGCCTCGGAGTAGGCATACAGAATCTTGGCTCCATGGCGAATGATTCCACCATGCTCTTGATTAACACCCGGGAAGAAGCCTGACACATCCTCGAAGGTCAGGAGGGGGATATTAAAGCAATCGCAGAATCGAATGAAACGAGCCAGTTTATCGGAAGAATTAATATCCAAGCCTCCGGCCATCACTTTTGGTTGATTTGCGATGATCCCCACGCTATGACCATCCATCCGGGCAAACCCGATCACAATGTTTTTTGCAAAATTGGGTTGTACCTCCATGAAGTCGCCATGATCGACAATGCTTTCAATGACCTTGCGTACATCATAAACCCTGGTGCTTTCTACCGGAACCAACTCGATGAGTTCATCCCGCCAGCCGTCATCCCTTTCCGTTTCATACACAGGTGGTTTTTCCATGTTGTTCTGCGGCAGAAAACTTAATAATCTTCTTACATCTTCCAGCACTTGCTGTTCTGATTCCGCGGTAAAGTGAGCGTTTCCGCTAATCCCGGAATGAACCTTCGCCCCGCCCAGGTTTTCTGCACTAATTTTCTCCCCTGTTACCGTCTCAATCACCTTTGGTCCGGTTATAAACATTTGGCTCGTATATTCTGCCATGAAAACAAAATCCGTAATTGCCGGAGAATACACAGCTCCACCGGCACAAGGCCCAAGAATAACAGAAATCTGCGGGATCACACCGGAATAAATCGCGTTGCGATAGAAGATCGTCCCGTAACCGTCAAGAGAACTGACTCCTTCTTGAATGCGGGCGCCACCTGAATCATTTAATCCAATAACCGGAGCGCCATTTTTGGCAGCCAGATCCATAATCTTAGCAATCTTTAAGGCATGCATTTCCCCGAGTGCACCGCCAAATACGGTGAAATCCTGGGCAAACACATATACGAGGCGACCATGTATTTTTCCGTAACCGGTTACCACACCCTCGCCAGGCGCCTCCATCTCATCCATACCAAAATGGGTTGAACGGTGTTCGATGAAGGTATTTAATTCCACAAATGTGTCTTTATCCAGAAGCAAATCGATTCGTTCTCTTGCGGTCAGCTTTCCGCGATCATGTTGGGCATCAATCCGTTCGTCTCCCCCGCCCAACTGAATCTTAAATTTCCGATCCATTAAATCATTAATTTTATCGTATATATTCATTAATGTTTCTCTCCCTATTCCTATCTCGTTCCCGCTTCATACGATTGGAGCAATTGCTGGACAGCCATGGCAGGGGAAAGCTGTCCACTGACAACTTCTTTCTCAATTTGCGGCATGATCTGAACCACGCCTGGATGGCAGAAGAAGCTCGTACGGAGATAATCTTGGACCATGTTATAGACCCATTCCAACGTTTGGGTTCGCCGACGGTCTTGCAGAACTCCGGATTGCGTCGTGATCTGACGGAATTTCTCAACAACCGACCAAATCTCTTCTATCCCTTCTCCAGTAAGGGCCGAGCAGGTGTATGCTTTTGTCTCCCATCCCTCAGTGGCAGGTTGAAGGTAATGCAAAATGCGATTAAACTCGGCCTTCGCGGCCATCGCTCGGTGTTTGTTGTCGCCTTCCGCTTTGTTAATCAGAAGCGCGTCTGCAATTTCGATGACCCCCTTCTTGATTCCCTGAAGCTCATCTCCTGCTCCCGTTAACATCAGCAATAAAAAGAAATCAACCATCGAGCGGACCGCAATCTCACTTTGTCCGACGCCAACCGTCTCCACAAGAATGACATCATACCCGGCGGCTTCACAGACCAGCATCGTCTCCCGGGTTTTTCTGCTGACTCCGCCTAAGGTTCCTCCAGAAGCGGACGGGCGGATGAAGGCTTGCGGATTCCGGGAAAGGAGTTCCATCCGTGTTTTGTCTCCCAAGATACTGCCTCTAGTCACCGTACTGCTTGGATCCACCGCCAACACCGCAACCCGATGACCTTTTTCACAGAGCATATTCCCTAACGCTTCAATGGTCGTACTTTTCCCGGCTCCGGGAACCCCCGTGATCCCGACACGAATCGATTGGCCCGTATAAGGCAGCAGCTTCTTGAGAACCTCTTGGGCAACCTCCATATGGATAGGAGAATGGCTCTCGATCAGGGTGATCGTCTGGGCCAGGATCGTACGGTTATTTTGAAGCACCCCTTGCACATATTCATCTACAGAAAGTCGGGGTCGACGAACCCCGTTCGGTACCCATTCCGGTCGCTGCTTTTCTTTCTCTTGATCCCGATCCTTCATTTAATTGACACCCTCTAAGCGGCGTATAATCTCTTGGATTACTTTTTGTGCCGCTACAGGAATCACCGTTCCGGGCCCAAAGATCGCTGCAGCTCCGTTTTGCTTTAAAAACTGATAATCCTGTGCCGGAATGACTCCGCCAACCACGACGATAATATCCTCGCGACCGAGTTTTTTCAGCTCTTCTACCAGCTGTGGCAGCAGAGTTTTATGTCCGGCTGCAAGGGAACTCATCCCGATGACGTGAACATCATTTTCGACGGCCTGCAGGGCGGTTTCTTCCGGAGTTTGGAAAAGCGGTCCAATATCAACATCAAAGCCCAAATCGGCAAAGGCGGTGGCGATGACTTTGGCCCCACGGTCATGTCCGTCCTGTCCCATCTTGGCGATCATGATGCGCGGGCGACGACCCTCCCATTTCTCGAAGTCATCGGCCATTTTGCGCACGGCTGCCACTTCTTCTTCGTCTCCATATTCCGAACTATACACGCCAATGATCGAACGAATCATGGCTTTATGGCGACCAACGGCCTTCTCATAAGCATCAGATATCTCGCCAAGGGAGGCTCTGGCCCGGGCTGCCTCAACCGCAAGTTCCAACAGGTTGCCTTCTCCCGTTTCCGCTGATTTGGTGATCGCATGTAAGGCTGCCTGAACTCTTGCCTTATCTCTGTTCGCACGAAGCTCCTTTAATCGCTTGATTTGCGCCTCGCGCACCGCTGAGTTATCAACCTCGAGAATGTCCAGCGGATCTTCTTTTTCCAAACGGAATTTATTGACACCGATGATTGCTTCCTTTCCCGAGTCAATATGAGCCTGACGACGGGCAGCCGCCTCTTCGATTCTCATCTTTGGCAAACCTGTTTCGATCGCCTTCGCCATCCCGCCGAGCGATTCAACTTCTTGAATATGCTTCCACGCCCTGCGAACAAGCTCAGCCGTTAAAGACTCCACATAATAAGATCCAGCCCATGGATCCACGACGTTGCAAATACCCGTTTCATCCTGCAGATAGAGTTGTGTGTTTCGCGCGATGCGCGCCGAGAAATCTGTCGGCAGGGCAATCGCCTCATCCAACGCGTTCGTATGAAGGGATTGCGTATGACCTAAGGCTGCTGCCATCGCCTCGATACATGTTCTTGTCACATTGTTAAACGGATCCTGTTCCGTCAAGCTCCAGCCAGAGGTTTGACAATGGGTTCGCAGTGCCATTGACTTTTCATTTTTTGGATGAAATTGTTTGATTAACTTTGCCCAAATCAAACGTGCAGCTCTCATCTTTGCAACTTCCATAAAGTAATTCATCCCGATCGCCCAAAAGAACGACAATCGCGGAGCGAATGAATCAATGTCAATGCCTGCTCTCAGACCGGTACGAACATATTCAAGGCCATCTGCCAGCGTGTAGGCTAACTCAATGTCTGCTGTTGCCCCCGCTTCCTGCATATGGTAACCGGAAATACTGATACTGTTGAATTTGGGCATATGCTTAGACGTATAAGCAAAAATGTCGGCTATAATTCTCATCGAGGCTTCCGGTGGATAAATATATGTGTTACGAACCATATACTCTTTAAGAATATCGTTCTGAATCGTACCCGTTAGCTGGGACTGAGGTACTCCCTGCTCCTCTGCAGCCACGATATAGAAAGCCATAATCGGAAGAACAGCCCCGTTCATGGTCATGGAAACAGACATTTTGTCTAACGGGATGCCATCAAACAAAATTTTCATATCCAAAATGGAGTCCACTGCCACGCCTGCTTTTCCGACATCGCCAACAACTCGCGGATGATCTGAATCATAGCCGCGGTGGGTAGCAAGATCAAAGGCAATCGAAAGGCCTTTCTGTCCGGCAGCGAGATTCCGCCGATAAAAAGCATTGCTTTCCTCCGCTGTCGAAAAGCCGGCATATTGTCGGACCGTCCAAGGCTGTGTTACATACATCGCGGGATACGGTCCTCTAAAAAAAGGAGGAATGCCGGGCATGTATCCCAAGTGATTCATTCCCTTAATATCCTCTTGGGTGTACAGCGGCTTGACCTGAATTTGCTCCATGGTATTCCACATGAGCTTATCAAGAGTCTTTTGGGCTTCCTGTTCTGCCGCCTTACTCCAAGTTGTCAAGTCAGGAGCGGAAAATCCTGAATTATAAGGTATTTGGGTAAAATCAGGAATGTTCTTCATGACACAATTCCTTTCTTTCGTTGGAGGTTAAGTAGCATTTCGTAGCAATTGGTCCGAACATGGATAAAATCGTCGACACCCGCCTGTTTATATTTGTCTGCATCATTGTCAGCAGGATTTCCTGCCAGGAGAACGGTGATCTCCGGATTTCCGCGCTGAATCGATCGGGATAAGGAGGGCACGATTTCCGGATAGCTTTCATCATCGGAACAAATGACCACAATCGAAGCACCTGACGCAAGCGCTGCCTGTGCTGCTTCATCAATCGTTGGGAATCCATGATTTTGCAGAACTTCAAAGCCTCCTACCTCGAAAAATCCGGTACAAAAGTCTGCTCGCGGCTTATGCTTTGAAATTGGCCCCATACTCACCAGAAACACCTTCGGTCTGGAACCTGTTCTGTTTTTATATAACTCTGCTTGTGTCCGCAAAAATTCGAATGGCTCCGCCCCACGGTGAATGTGAACAGGCTTTACTTCGATGCGCTCCTTATTTGAATGAACAATCACTTTGGTCAATTCCCCCAGTGACGCCCCTGCGAGTGCCGCTTTCAGAGCTTTTTCGACAAGCTGATCGGATGACGCTTTAAGCTCTTGCAAGGCTTCTTCGATCGGGCCCCGATTATAGGATTTCTGGTGAGACTCAACCGCAGCGGCTCTCTCTTTGTACGTTGACCCCCTTTTTTCAACATGTAGAGATGGTTCCTGCAAATTCGGATACATATTAGTACCGACCAATCGGTCCTTCCTGCGAGCAATGTTTTCCCTTCTCTTCGCTGCAACCTGTTCGATCTGATCTTGCGGATATCCCGATTGCAAAGCTTTCAACATTCCGCCCTTGTCTTCCACCTGTTGAAACAATTCCCATGCCTTTTGCGCTATAGAATCTGTTAACGATTCCACATACCAAGAACCGCCGGCAGGATCGACAACTCTAGATAGGTTTGCCTCCTGCTCCAAAATGAATTGTGTATTTCTCGCGATACGGCGCGAGAATTCATCGGCTGTTCGAATTGCTTCATCAAATGGAGATACATGAAGACTGTCGACCCCGCCAACTATTGCAGCGAAAGCTTCTGTTGTACTGCGAAGCATATTTACGTAAGGGTCATGAATGGTTTTGGTCCAGGCTGAGGTTCTCGCGTGAATCGTCATCTTCTGAACTTCATCCGAACCACCAAAGGCACGAACAATGTTGGCCCATAGCATTCTGGCTGCTCTCACCTTGGCGATCTCCATAAAAAAGTTCGAACCGATTGAGAAAGAAAAACGAATTTTGGAAGCTATCTCCTCGATCGAAGATCCTCGATTCAGCAAGGCCCTGATATACTCTACGGCCGTTGCCAAGGAAAAGGCCAGTTCTTGTACTGCGCTTCCCCCGGCGTTATGGTAGGGATGACCTTCGACTAAAATCGTCTGAAGCTGCGGTGCATTCCGGATTGCCCAGTTAGTGATTTGTTCCATCGCATCGTAAGCGGTTTCAAGAGGGCAAGGGATGGTTCCTTCCTGGACTAAAGCACCTAACGGATTCATTCCGATACACCCACTCAGTTTTTGGGGATCTTTACCCTGTGCTTCCAGATGGGACAAGAGTAGTGCTAGAATGGGCAAACCTAATGCTCCTGTCTGAATATAGAGAGGAACCTTCTCCAGATTTATGTCATCTAGTGCGGTATCCAAATCCTCGCGACGAAATATTGAAACACCCTTGTTACCTACATCCTCAGGCTTTGCTTCATCCGGATTCAAACCGGAAAGGGCGGCTCGATCCAGCACCAAATTGAGCATCGTTTGACCTCGTTGTAAATCATTTTGGGCGGCTCGATTAAATTCTTCCGGTGTACCTGGTGAAATCTCCTGACAAACCTCCCACGGCCGTATAACATAACCCAAGGCTTTTGTTCCTCGAACATAAGGTGCAAATCCTGGAAAGTTCGAAACGTGAAGGAGTCTTTCAATATCTTCCTTCCGATAAATCGGCTGAAGAGTGAATTCCTCGTAGGTGTTCGTCATCAGCTTTGTTTCGAAGGATGCTCCTTTTAAAGACTTCTCCGTCACCTCCCGCCATTGTTCGTACGATGGGATGGGAAATTCGCTAAATAAACGGAGTTCATTATCATCGTTTTGGAGATGGTTTACAAGTGCATCTTGTTTCATCTGGTAAGGAAAGCATTTGCATAATGCTTTCACACCCTCCTTTCACTCTCATTTCGTTCGCTTAATCAACCTTGACAAGAAACAAAGGCTGACCCTGTTCGACTAATTGGCCGTTCTCAACGAGTACTTGGACAATCTCTCCATTGACTTCTGCTTCAATCTCGTTAAAAAGCTTCATCGCTTCAACAATGCATACTACGGTTGACTTTTCTACCCGATCCCCTATCTTAACAAACGGTTCGGCATCTTCAGCAGGTGCTTTATAAAAGGTACCTATCATCGGAGATACGATTTGATGCACCTTGTCTGTAAGATCGGTCTGCTCCAATGCAGCAACCTGTGCTTGCTTAGGAACAGCGATTGGCTTGCCAGGCTTTTCCTCAGAGACAACCTCCTTACTAATCTTTGGAGCCGGAGCTGCTGGTAGGGCCGGAGTGGCGACAACGCGTTCAATCGGATTTAGAATCGCTGTTGAAGTGCCTCCATGATTTCTTCTCTTGACGGTTAGACGAGACTGTTCATCCTTCACCTCTAACACTTCAACATCTGTTTGATTCAACAGCTTGATGATTTCTCTAATTTCATGAATTCTAAGCAAAATGATCCCTCCTACTGCAATTCTCACAAACCGACCTTCAGACCGACTAGTTGGTCTGAAGGAAGATAAAAATAAGCTTTTAAATACATTTTTCACAGACCGACTAGTTGGTCTGTGACGAGGAGAAATTAAACTTTTACCTCCTTTAAGTTTTCTTAATTATAACAAAGCAAGGAAATTTTGTACAGACCGACTAGTTGGTTTTTGTTTTTGATAGATACAGACCGTTTGAATGATCAAAATTATCTAAAATGGCTTGAAAGTAATTCCTTGAGGTTTCAGAAAGAATCCGGCGTATTCGGGCTTTTTCATTGTTTCTGGCGTAAGGACAGCCCGCAGCATGATATCGGCATAGATATCCGCGATTTGTTCAATGGTATAAACACCGGTCTTTTGGTACCACTTATAGGTCCAATTCACCATTCCAAAAATAGCCATTGAAACAATAGGAACGGGAAGCTCCTCTCGAAATTCACCAGATTGAATCCCATCCTCGATCACTTTAAAAATCATTTGTTTATATCGATCTCTCTTAACCTCAATCGCAGAAAAGTATTCCGGAGCCAAAAAAGTGCTCTCTTGGTAGAAAACGGTAACTTGAGATTTGTAAAATTTAATCATCATAACAAAAGACTTAATGATCGCATGAAGGCGTTCAGTGGGAGTAGTCCATTTTTTATAGGCTTCCTCTGCTTTTTCTAAGACATAGGAAATAAATTGATCATGAATCACATAAAGCAGTTCATCCTTTGACTTAAAATTATGGTAGAAACCTCCCTTTGACGTTCCACTTTCCTTAACAATCTGATCCACAGTAACCCTATGATAGCCATATTGTTCAAAGAGACGCAAGGAAGTTTCAATTATTCGCTCTCTAATTGATTTTTCGCTCATCACATTCACCCGACAATGATTATATCACAACATGCTTTATTATTAGCAAACATACCGCCGACGCGGTAACAGTATCGCGGTATTGGCCATCTGCCGATACTTCGACTCCTGCTGAAACCAGGGAACTCGCAGCGGAACTCAGCAATGGCGGATGGAAATGAGGCATAGGCCAAAAAGGATCGACAACTGTTTTGCCGCATCGATCCTTTTTACAACAACTCTATCCCTCCAACACCTTTCGTGCTTCCCTGCAAATCTTGGCTAGCAATTCTTCTCGTATGGACACCCAGAACGACCCTGGCGGATAGGTTTTGTGGAGCTTATTTTCAATCACGTCAAGAAATCTTGTCATTTCATTGATGCGATTCTGCAGCACTTTTCCGAGATCGTCCAGTTTACAGTCGTACATCTTGCAAAAGTGTTTCGCCTCTTCGCTGTCAGGAATTACAAGAATATACGGCCATAAGGTACGGACTTCTTGGTGCATGAAAAGCTCGGTTTGGAGAAACGGGATGGCGTGAAGAAGCTGATCCTTCCCCCGCGCCTCCACCAACGCTTGCGCATGAAAGAGGCGTTCCGCTTTTTTTTCATTCAGAAAATTGATAACCTCATGACAGCGATCCACCAGCGATCTTGTCATCCCTACTCCCCCGTCTCCCCTATATTTTCTATAAACATATATATGGAAGAATGTCCAAAGAATGAGGAATCCGATAAAAAAGACCACTTGGATTTCGCAAGTGGCACAAGATGTAATCAAAAACTCTTCTTACTGTCGAGCAAAAGGGTAACCGGCCCGTCATTTACCAATTCGACATCCATCATCGCTCCAAAAATACCCGTTTCCACTCGTACTCCCAACGAGCGAAGTTTGTCGTTGAAATACTCGTAAAGGCGGTTGGCCTGTTCCGGTTTGGCCGCTTCCATAAAATTGGGCCGGCGCCCTTTGCGACAATCTCCGTACAAGGTGAATTGAGAGACGGACAGAATCGCCCCCGCCACCTCAAGCAAAGACAAGTTCATCTTTTCTTCCGCATCCTCAAAGATTCGAAGCCCTACAACTTTTTCCGCCAAATAATCAGCATCCTGCTCCGTATCGTCGTGAGTGATACCGACGAGAAGAACCAATCCTCGCCCGATCTCACCCGTTACTTCTCCGTTTACGAGGACGCGTCCTCTCGACGCTCGTTGTACTACGATTCTCATATAAACGCTCCCATCAAAGTGACGTGATCCTTTGCAGCTAATTCCGAGTACTTTGATGGGGACCCGAAAATGCCTAACCAATTAATTGCTTTCGCTAGAAACCCGTAACCCAGAATTACTGCATGAGACGTCTTACTGTGTATACATCCTTAATCCGCTTGATTCGCTCCACCACCGAATGAAGGTGATCGACGTTCCGAATGTTGATCTGCAGATTGATCGTTGCAATTTTTCGTTTGTCCGCGCGTGCTTGGACCGCTGTAATATCGGTCTTGGTTTCGGCAATTGCGTTCATGACTTCGATCGTCAATCCCCGACGATCAAGCGCCGTCACTTCAATATCGACATTGTAAGCAATTGCCGGGGAGCTTTCCCATTCGACTTCAAGGAATCGTTTCTCTTCCTCCTGCTCATTGGTGATGTTGGGGCAATCTGTTCGATGCACCGACACCCCTCGTCCGCGTGTGACAAATCCGACAATTTCATCGCCTGGAACGGGACTGCAGCAGCGTGAGAAACGGATCAAAAGGTTATCGATTCCGCGAACCCGCACCCCAAGACCGCCCTTGCGCTGTTGTCTCTGTCCTTCCCGAATCTCGGTGATCACCGCATTCTCTTCCGGATTGTCTTTCTTGATTTTCTCCAGAAGACGCGTCATCACTTGGTGTGTAGAAACAGCTCCATAACCAAGCGCCGCCAGCAAATCGTCCTCTTTGGTGAAATTGAACTTGGCCATCACTTCGCCGAGATTTTTCTCGGTGAGAACGTCTGATGCTTCCAAGCCATGCTTTTTAATTTCTTTCTCAAGGAGTTCGCGCCCCTTAAGAATGTTCTCTTCCCGTTTTTCTTTCTTGAACCAAGCCCGAATTTTGCTTTTGGCTTGGGGGGATTTCACGATCTTCAGCCAGTCGCGGCTCGGGCCAAACGACGCTTTGGACGTCAAAATCTCTACAATGTCACCTGTCTGCAACTTATAGTCAAGCGGTACGATCTTGCCGTTTACCTTTGCCCCGATTGTACGGTTTCCGATATCCGTGTGAATCCGGTAAGCAAAATCGATCGGAACCGAACCTCTCGGAAGTGAAATAACGGCGCCTTTTGGCGTGAACACAAAGACCTCATCGGCAAACAGGTCTATTTTCAGAGTTTCCATGAATTCCTGGGCATCCTTCAAATCCTGCTGCCACTCCAGAATCTCACGGAACCAGCCCATCTTTTGCGCAAATGACATATCCTTGGTCGCATCCTGGCCCTCTTTATACAACCAGTGGGCAGCAATCCCGTACTCGGCCGTGCGGTGCATTTCCCACGTTCGGATCTGAATTTCAAGCGGTTCTCCACGGGGTCCGATTACAGTTGTATGAAGACTTTGGTACATATTCGGTTTGGGCATCGCGATATAGTCTTTAAAACGGCCGGGCATGGGCTTCCATAACGTGTGAACAATCCCCAGAATCGCATAGCAATCCTTAATCGAATCTACAATTACCCGAACGGCCAGCAAATCATAGATTTCATTAAACTGTTTGTTCTGGGTGGTCATCTTCCGGTAGATGCTGTAAATGTGCTTGGCGCGACCATTCACATCGGCCGTAATTTCGATTTCCTGCAGTTTGTTTTTCAAAGTGTTGATAACCTCTTGCACATACTCTTCCCGCTCCGCCCGCTTCTTGGCCATCAAATTGACGATCCGGTAGTACTGCTGCGGGTTCATGTAGCGAAGCGCTGTATCTTCCAATTCGAACTTGATTTTTGAAATCCCGAGACGGTGAGCTAGCGGCGCAAATATCTCAAGCGTTTCCGCCGCAATTCGCTGCTGCTTCTCGGGCGGAAGATGTCTCAAGGTACGCATATTGTGAAGCCTGTCCGCCAATTTAATGAGGATCACCCGGATGTCCTTTGCCATCGCGAGGAACATTTTGCGCAAGTTTTCCGCTTGCTGTTCTTCTTTCGACAGGTACTTCAGACGTCCAAGCTTGGTGACACCGTCTACAAGATCCCGGATCTCAACACCGAATTCGGCAACCAACTGTGCTTCCGTAACGGAAGTGTCCTCGACGACATCATGAAGAAGCGCAGCTGCAATCGTGACCGCATCCAGCCCCAAATCTGCCAGGATCTCTGCGACGGCAATAGGGTGGATGATATAGTCTTCACCTGAGCGGCGTTGTTGTCCTGCATGAGCGTTGTCGGCAAACTCGTAGGCACGGCGAACTAATGCCACATCTTCTGGTGTGCCATAGCGAGCGACTTTTTCACAAAGGCGCTCAATGCCCACAGGTACCACCTTCTCCTGATTAGTATTGGACGAGTGAGAGGACGTCATAGTCTTTCAATTTCTCCCTGCCTGGTAAATAAGTGAGTTCAATCATGAATGCGAGACCGGCCACCACTCCGCCAAGCTCCTCGACGAGCTTAATGGTGGAAGCAATCGTGCCGCCGGTAGCCAGAAGGTCATCGGCAATGATAACCCGCTGCCCCGGTTGAATCGCATCCCGGTGAATCTCTAACTTGTCTTTACCATATTCAAGTTCGTACGATACGGATACAGTTTCGCCAGGCAATTTGCCCGATTTTCGAATCGGAACAAAGCCCAATCCCATCGAATAAGCAAGCGGAGCGGCCAGAACAAAACCGCGAGCTTCCGGCCCTGCAATCAAATCCGCATTGCGTTCGTTCGCAAAATTGGCCATCCGGTCAATCGCATATTTGAAAGCTTCTCCGTCTTTGAGAAGCGTTGTGATATCTTTAAATCGAATTCCCGGTTCCGGAAAATCGGGAATCACCCGAATCTTTTCTTTTAGATTCATGCCCCTTGAGCCCCTTCCGACTTAGCGGTTAGTAACCGCAGAACATCCGCCACCGCCTGTTCGCTTGATGCATCCATCAACTTTGAAATGACACTTGTATAAGATTCAATGCGAGCTTGCCGCTGCCGGTAAAGTTCTGACTCTTCTAACGCTCTTTTGTTTGTTCCCTTATTAACATGATACGTGTTCCCGTTCCGAACTGCAAACCCCAGTTCCACAAAGACGGACAATACCAAATCTACCGCATCATGGTAAGCCGGCTGCAGCCTTTTTTGAAGGTCGGAACAAGTCGCAGAACCTTTTTCCTGCAGCATTTTGTAGATTCCCGCAAAAAATTTTCGCTCCGGGAGCAAATAACGCTTTTGCTGTTCCACCCATTGCCGGTCGCTCGGTCCGTGCAGCAGGTACAAACGATAGGTTCCCGTTAATTTTTGCAAAACCGCCTCATACTGATAGAGTGACAACGGCAGATCGAAAATCACCACGTCTCCGCTGAGAAAATCAGCATGTACTTCAGTGTTCGAGTGCCCGTCTCCGATACTCTGCGGATCCCCAAGACTTCCATCTGCATCTGCCGTATAAACCCGATGAACATGTGATTCCTGCCAAGGGTACGGCTGTAAAGCGCGGGACACTTCAGCCAGTGATTCCGAATGAAAGCATACGACCGAGAGATCTTTCTTCCCCGCTTGTTCTTCCAGCCAGCGGGTCTTGTCCGCCACATGCCGGCAATCAAATACCTGAATCGCATTGGGACGCCAGTCATCCATGATGATTTGAATGCTTCTTCGCCCGTTCCATTCATTGATCGCGAGCTCGCCAACCAGATCCACGCGTGGCCATTCGTTCACAAGATCCGCCTCAGCCCCCCGGCGAAAAGCAATTCCGGCAAGCTTGGCAGCCCTTTTTGCTACCTGGAATTGCAAATGAGCCCCGTCTTGGCCTACCGGACGGCAGCGTTCCAAATCCAACCCACTGAGCTGAAAACGCGGACTCGGATTCCCGAAACCGAAAGGCGCCAATCGCTCCACCGTTTGCACAAACTCGATGTCAATGTCCAACAGGTTCAATTCAGCATCTATATCAATCTTTGGGATTAAATCCTCCGGTGTTAACACCTCTTCGGCGATGCGGTTCAAGCGATCCCGAAGCTCCCCAATCTTCTCCACTTCAATCGAAAATCCGGCCGCCATTTTGTGCCCGCCAAAATGTTCAAACAGGTCGCGGCAGCTGCTCATCGAATCGTACAAATGAAAACCATGGATACTGCGAGCAGAACCCTTGCCCATTCCTTCACTGATCGAAATCATCAAGGTGGGGCGATAGTACCGCTCAACCAGGCGAGAGGCCACGATTCCGATCACTCCTGCATTCCATCCTTCTTTTGCGACCACCAGCACTCGGCCGTCCAGCCATTCCGGATGGGCCTCCACCTCTTGCACCGCTTCTTCAAACATCTCCGCGCTGATTTCCTGCCGTTCCTGATTCCGTTCGTTCAGAAAATCGGCCAATTCCCGCGCCCGTGCCTCGTCTTCCGTTGTGAGCAGCTCGACTGCGTAAGTGGCGGAGTCCAAACGTCCCGCCGCGTTGATACGCGGGCCGAAGGCAAATCCGATATGTCCGGCGGTAATTTCTTTGCCCTCAAGCCCGCTGACCTCGAGCAAGGCTTTCATACCCGGGCGGGGGTTCCGATTGATCCTCTCCAGTCCGTATACGGCCAAAAGCCGATTTTCATCCACCAGAGGTGCCAGGTCGGCCACCGTTCCAAGTACCGCAAGATCCAGAAACTCCTCCGGCACCTCGCCGAAAAGCGCCTGTGCGACCTTAAAGGCAACACCGACACCTGCCAACATCTTGTCCGGATATTGGCAGCCCGGCTGCTTGGGATTGAGGATTGCGTATGCGTCGGGCAATACTTCGGGCGGGGTATGGTGGTCGGTGACAATCAGATCAAGTCCCAACTCGTTCGCGATGCGAACCTCATCGACCGCCGCAATTCCATTATCTACGGTAATAACAAGATCAAATCCCCGTTCCTTCGCTTGTACCAGTGCAGGACCGTTCAGCCCGTATCCTTCAGCGAAACGGTCAGGTATGTAATATTCAACTTGGGCTCCGAGTTTCTGAAGTGCAAGATACATCAGGCTGGTGGAGGTTGCACCGTCCGCGTCATAATCACCGTAGACCATGATGCGTTCTTGATCGGCGATTGCCTTCCGAATGCGTGCAACCGCTTTTTCCATGTCCTTCATCAGGAACGGATCATAGAAACGGGAGCGGTCAGGATGGAGAAATTGTCTTGCCGATTCCGCATCTGTCAACCCGCGCCTGACCAACAATTTGCCGATTATGGGGGAGACCCGGAGTTCTGCAGATAACCTGCTTGCTATCTGCTCGTCTGTTTCCATCAGGAGCCAACGTTTTTCTTGTTTCATGAATTTTTGACCTCTTTCACTCTTTCTAACAGAAGACTGGTAGTTACGATGGTATGAAAAAGCCAACAAAGCAATTTCCACTTTGCTGGCCGTATGATCTTTTGCTTTACTTTGCCTCTTTCAAGCTCTTCGCCCGCCAGGTCACCCAGAGCTGGGAAGCGATGAGGATGGAGGACATTCCGCCGATGACCAATCCGATCAGAAGTGCAAGGGAGAAGTTGCGAATCGCTTGCCCGCCCAGCAGCCAGAGGGCACCAGCCGCAAACACAACAGTCACAATCGTGTTAATGGAACGGTTCATCGTCTCCCACAGGGATTCGTTCACCAAATCTTCCAGTTCACTTTTGGTCTTCAATTTGGCAAATTTCATCTTCTCCCGAATCCGGTCAAAGATTACGATCGTGTCGTGAATGCTGTAACCGACGATTGTCAGGATCGCGGCGATAAACGGCAGATCAATTTCGATCTGGAACAGTGCAAAGATCGAAACAACCAGCAGCACCACTTGCAGGAGGGATATTACACCTGATAGTGCAAATCGATACTCAAACCGGATCGCCATGTACACAATGATTCCTACAGAAGCGGCGATCAGAGCCCAGAGTGCCTTGGTCGACATTTCCCTGGCTACCTCCGGATCGACGGAGACAATTTCCGGGTCAAGAGCATTTGGATACTTATCTTTCAGGGCCTTTTTCAGTTTTGCTTCCTGATCGGGAGTAATCTTCTGAGCCAGCCGCACAACAGCTACCTCACCTTGATTTCCAGCCGACGTTATGTTTGCTTCCTTCAGCCCGAGATCATCAAACACCTTTGCAACTTCAGCGTGTGAAAAACCGGAACCAACCTGAGCCTGCACTCGAGTTCCCGCTTTAAAATCAGTTCCGAGATTGAGGCCCATCGTCAGCATTGCAATTACCCCTGCAACTGCCAGGATGAGGGAGACAAGGAAGAACCATTTGCGCTTTCTTACGATATCAAACTTCTTCATTTCGACTCCCCCTCCTTGCTCGCCCCAAACCACCACGGATTCTGCACCAGATTCGACCGCACAAGAAGCATCAGCATCCAGCGGGACAGGAGCACCGCAGTCAAAAATGTCGCCAACACAGAGATAATATGTGCAATCGCGAAGCCCCGAACCTGACCGGAGCCAAACCATAACATAATCGCACCTGCAATCAAAGAGGTGGTATTCGCGTCAATGATGGTCGGCAAGGACCGCTTTTGTCCCATGATAACAGCGGACAGCAGAGTCTTGCCCGCACGGAATTCATCCTTCATTCTTTCATAGGCAATGATATTCACGTCTACCGCCATCCCTACACCAAGTACCAAAGCAGCAAGACCCGGCAGGGTAAGAACGACATCCATTCCCCGGAACACCGCTATCAACAGATACATGTACATAAGCAGGGCGATGTTTGCAATCAAACCGGGCAGACGATAGAACACGATCATAAATACAAAGATCAGGATAAACGCGATACCCGCAGCGTACAATGTCTTCTGCAGAGCAGCTTGTCCCAGCGTTGCCCCAACGGACATGGAAGACAGTTCCTTAATCGGGAACGGCAATGCACCTGCATTCAGGAGTGTAGCCAACCGGGTGGCTTCTTTCGGATTTGCCATACCGCTGATGGTTGCCTGGCCGTTGGAAATGATACTTTGAATTACCGGTTTGGAAAGCTGTTCGCCATTCAGATAGATTCCCATAGGTTGTCCAAGATACTTCGTCGTTACGTCCTGCAGTTTCTTCGGGTCTTTAAACTCAACAGCCACCAGAATTTGCCCCGTTTGTTGGTCCTGCTGGAAGCGGGCATTCGGTTTCAAATCGGCCCCCGTCAACAGCACCTCTTTATCATCCGGAGCGCGGAATTCCAATTTTGCAGGCTCTCCCAGTATCCGCTTTGCTTCTTCCTGATTCTCTACTCCCGCCAATTGGACACGAATCCGGTTCGTTCCTTCAATTTGAATATTCGGCTCCCGGACACCGAGCGCATTCACACGGTTTTCCAAAGCACGTTGGGTAGCCAGAACCCCGTCCCGTGTTACTTGTTCTGTCTCGGTCGGCTGCACTTCATACAAAACGTCAAATCCGCCTTGCAAATCAAGACCGAGCGGGATGCCATCCCATAGTTTCTTGGTGGTCGTTCCTGCAAGTCCGGCAAACACAGCCAGAACAACCAGGAGCGTAATCAATTTACTCCACTTCATAAGTGCCTCCTTAACGACTCCACAGTCAACAGATTCAGTATACGGCTTGTCCGCAAGCAGTGTCAATTTTGCAAAATCCGGCAAAACCCGGCCTGTCATCCGTAAAAAAACGGGCCCCTCCAGCGGAGCCCGCTTCCGTTATTCCTTGTAAGCTTCCAGCATCGCCCAGTTCATGTATTTCGTAACTTTCAATGACAAAATGTCATTCACAATCTGGTAGAGAGGCGGCATTTCCTTGGTGTACCTGCTGGACACACACTTCCAGATATCGGCTCCCTCAACCTCGTACCCAAGTGTCTGAAATTCCTTGGACTTCGAAAAACACAATCCTTCGATCATTGCTGATAACTCTTTCTCATCCAAAGGGTATACCCCCTCCATGACCCCTACTCTTCCTCTTCTAAACTAATTCGATTGCACCGCAAAAAATCCTGCCGCCACTTGGACTAACCCTCCATCCGACAGCATAGGTTTTGTAGAGAGAATCTGGACAAAGGGAGACGGCACTATGAGCAAACAATCATTCCTCCACGGCGCTATGGTTCTGGTACTTGCCAGTGTAATAACGAAAATTATTGGAATGGGGATGCAGATCGTTCTCAATCGGATCGTAGGACCGGAAGGAATCGGCTTATTCCGGATGGTGTTCCCGATGCTCATGATGATTCTGACTCTGTCCACCATCGGACTGGATACTGCAGTGTCAAAAGTGGTTGCCGAAGCAATAGCAGTCGGGGATCGGCGGAAAGTAAAACGGGTTATGGTCTTCAGTATGATTGTTGTAACGGTACTTTCCACTTTATTTACCAGTGGAGTATTTGCGACGGCCCCGTGGCTTACCCAGCATTTGCTGACCGATTCCCGGACGTATTATACCGTCCTGGCAATGGCACCAACCATTTTGATCATTGCTTGGTCCTCGATTTTGCGTGGATATTTTCGGGGAATTCAGAATCAGACTCCCCCTTCCATGGCCTGGATTCTGGAAACGATAGTCCGCAGTGCTCTCACCCTTGTGATCGTGTACAAATGCATGCCCGATTTGGTAAAAGCGTCCGCAGGCGCAATGATCGGACTGTTAGCGGGAGAATTGACCCATTTGGCCTATATCGCAATCAGCTATTGGCGCAAGCATCGACTTGACAGGATCCCCATTCCGCCAATGGCCCCTAATGCAAAACCGGAATCCTTCGGGAAAACAATCTTTTCATTGTTTGAGGTTGCGATACCTGTGTTGTTTGCCGGGGTGATCGGATCATTTGTTTATTGGCTGGAGACATTGATGATCCCACGGGCATTGATGGCAGCAGGCCATTTAAAAGAAGAAGCGACGTCGCTTTTCGGGCTGTACTCCGGTTATGCTGTGTCTTTGCTTGTCCTGCCGACGGTTTTCACATATGCGCTAGCCACTACTCTGGTCCCTTCCATCTCGGAAGCGATTGCTCTCAATCAATCCACACTGGTTCAACGCCGGCTTTACCAGGCTTTCCGCTTTACTGCCATAATCGGCTTGCCTTCTTCCGTGATTTTCAGCTTGCTGGCAACCGAACTCTCGACCGCTATCTACAATACCCCCGCCGCAGGACCCATTTTAGCGGTAATGGCACCTGTCGGATTTTTCATTTATTTAAAATCTCCCCTGTCAGGAATCCTGCAGGGAATGAACAAAGCCGGACTTGCTATGGCGTACTCGGTGATCGGGTCAGCGGTTAAGCTCGCCATGATTTATTGGGTGGCTTCCAAACCCGGAATTGGGATCATGGGAGTAGCTTGGGCGGTTGTGGTTTCGAATGTTGTGGTATGCTCCGCTTACTTCCTGGCGGTCTCCCGTTTGATCGGGTTCTATGTGGATTTGGCCGATACAATGAAAATCCTGCTGTCCACACTGGTGATGTCCTTAATCATCATCCGGGCAAAAGCGGTCACAGCAGGCATGGATCCCAGTTACACCGTGATCTTTAGCGTATCCATCGGGATGATGGTGTACCTGATGCTCCTGTTTTTATTCCGTGCACTTACGCTTCACACGGTAAGACGAATTCCCTATGTCGGACCGGTAATGGCCAAGGCTCTGCAATGGATCCCTTTTGTGAAATAACGAAAAAGGGACAGGGTTAATTGCTGCCCATGTCCCTCAATCTCCTTTTCGGTCGAAGTACATGCGTCCTCTGTAATCGACACTGCAAAAGAAAATGTCCTCCACCTTTTCATACCCGTATTGTCGAATCTCCTGTTCCAGCCACGCCCGATCCTTTTGCATTTTCTCAAGGTTCGTATCCAACGGTTTGCCGTCGACTATCAACACGAATGGCATTCTGAACCTGGCGGGCTCAAGACCAAGATCCTCACGGGTGACAGGCAATCTTTCCTCTTTTGGAAACACAGACAGTTTCCCCGTTGATTCAAGAATCGCATATTCCACGTCCCCGACATGCGCGATGTCTTTCTCACGCAACTGGGTAAGCAGGTCACTCATCGAGTAGCGAGTTCTTCTCATCTCCGCATCATCAATTTTCCCTTTTCTAATGAGCATAACTGGGCGCCCTTCTATCAATTCCCGAAACTTGTGGCTTTTGAGAGAAATGTAGGACACCGCAATTTGCATTGACACCAAGACCGATACAATAATCAGCCCTTTCATCATCGGCTCCTCAAGATCCAACGAAACTGCTGCCACTTCCGCAATCATGATCGAAACCACCATATCAAAAATCGACAGCTTGCCGATTTCCCGTTTCCCCATCACACGCAAAGAGACGAGAACAAATATATAAACCAAAATTGTTTTCAGAATCAATTTCAGCGCATGTTCTACCCCATTGTAAAAAACTTCCTCCTCCGTAAGGGCCCGATTACACCAACTTAGTATGCTCAACGGACGAGTGTTCATAACGCCGGTTTGTGTTGAATAAAATGAACTAACGATTCAGAGGGGGAATGGTGGATGAAAGGGAAATCACTTAGTGAGATGGCACCGCGTCTGGGGGGGGCTCCAGTGCTCCACGGGTTAATTTATGCGTTTGCGGTGGCATTTGGCGCGATATTGCTGGCGACAATGCTCCTTACCTGGAGTTCAATACCGGAAGCCAAACTGCCGGTTATTGTGTACATCATTAACTTGGCTTCGGTGTTGACGGGATCATTCGTTGCCGCAAGACGAACCGGAGAGAAGGGATGGTACTACGGGGGATTGACCGGTCTCTTTTACTCCGTAGCCATCACCATTCTCGGATTCATGCTTGTATCCGCTTCCTTTACGCTGCACAATCTCGTGCAGATCGCCCTTTTGTCGTCCATCGGGGGGTTAGGTGGCATCATCGGGGTCAATACGAAGTCACGTTGACACTCTGCCTTTCCTTCCACGATGAAAACCGTGGTCTTTCAGACGGGAATGTACAATCACTATAAAAGACCTGCGGGGTTGTATCCTCACAGGTCCCTGCTGTTATTTTTCAGTTGCTGCCGCAGGCTGGGCAACAGGTTTTGCGCTGCTGATCGCCGAACGTTCAAACTTGATCCTCGTATTCTCAGACACCTTCAATGTGACAGTATCATCATCGATCTCGGTAATTGTACCGTGCATCCCGCCAATGGTCACCACATGATCCCCTCTTTTCAGAGCAGCCAGCATGGCGTTCCGCTCTCTCGTACGTTTCTGCTGCGGACGGATGAGCAAGAAATAGAAGATCGCAAACATCAAAAGAAAAGGCAAAATACTGTTAAACAAACCTGCTGTATTCACTTATGTATCCTCCTTTGGGCTTGTCTTCCTTGGTTAAGAATCATACCCGTATTGGGAATAAAATTCCTTCTTGAATTCTAGCAGACGATTCTCTTCTATGGCAAGCCGAATCTTTCGCATTAAATCGACAAGAAAATAAAGGTTGTGATAACTCGTCAACCGCAAGCCAAATATCTCATCTGCTTTAATCAGGTGACGAATATAGGCACGTGAGTAGTTCCTGCAGGTGTAGCAGTCGCAGTTCGGGTCAAGCTTCTCCCAGTCTCGTGAGTAATTTGCATTCCGAATGACCACTTTCCCGACGGATGTCATGCAGGTTCCATTCCGGGCAATGCGTGTAGGCAGTACGCAATCGAACATGTCAATCCCGCGAATCACCCCTTCAAACAAGTCATCCGGCGATCCCACCCCCATGAGATAGCGCGGTTTGTCTTTTGGCAGCAGAGGAGTTGTAAACTCCAACACTTCATACATTATTGGCTTCGGTTCTCCAACCGACAAGCCCCCGACCGCATAGCCGGGAAAATCAAGCTCCATCAATTCTGCTGCACTCTGCTCCCTTAAGTCCCGTTCCATCCCGCCCTGTACAATGCCAAAAAGGGCCTGGTCATGAGGGCGCCGATGTGCTTTCTTGCACCGCTTTGCCCAACGTGTGGTGCGTTCCAACGAGTCTTTTAAATAGTCCCGGCTGGCCGGATGAGGCGGACACTCGTCAAACGCCATAATGATATCCGCACCGAGCGCATTTTCCACCTCGATTGCTTTCTCGGGAGATAGAAACAGCTTCTCTCCCGACAAATGGGATCGGAATTCCACCCCTTCCTCCGTGATCTTTCGGAGATCCGACAATGAAAAGACTTGAAATCCGCCCGAATCGGTCAAAATGGCCCGGTCCCAATTCATGAACGAATGAAGGCCACCAGCTTCTTGTACCAAATCATGACCGGGTCGCAAAAACAAATGGTATGTATTGGAAAGGATGATCTCCGCCCCGATTTCCTTCAACTCTTCGGGACTCATGGTCTTGACTGTGGCCTGCGTTCCGACCGGCATGAACACTGGCGTCTCAACCGTTCCGTGCGGCGTATGCAATCTGCCCCTGCGCGCCCCTGTGTGTTTATCTGTTGTCAGTAACTCATATCGAACAGCCATTGGCTTCCTCCCAAACGGTCAAATAATCAACATCGCATCCCCGAAAGAAAAGAATCGGTAGCGTTCCCGAATAGCTTCCTGATAGGCGCGCATGACCTGATCCCGCCCGGCAAGAGCCGATACCAGCATAATTAACGAGGATTTGGGCAGATGAAAATTGGTCAGCAGCCCATCCACCACTTTGAATGGATAGCCGGGGTATATGAAGATATCTGTCCACCCGTTGGATTCCCGCAAGCGGGCAGCAATTTCTTCCTTGTCATTACAGGCGGATCCCCGCTCTTGTGCAGCCCGGCTCCCCACCGTTTCCAAAGTCCGGCATGCGGTGGTTCCCACAGCAATTACCCGGCCGCCCCGTTCCCTCGTTTTCCGGATCAGTTCCGCGGCAGCTTCCGGGAATTCGTAATATTCCGCATGCATCTTGTGTTCTTCAACACTCTCGGCCGCTACTGGCCGGAACGTTCCAAGTCCGACATGCAGGGTTACAAACCCTGTTTCAATACCTTTCTCCCGGATCTGTCGAAGAAAGTCCTCCGTGAAATGCAATCCCGCCGTAGGGGCGGCGGCAGAACCTTTTTTCCGCGAAAACACGGTTTGGTACCGTTCAGCGTCTTCCAATCGTTCCGAAATATAGGGCGGAAGCGGCATTTCTCCCAAACGGTC
This sequence comes from Effusibacillus consociatus, assembly GCF_042652925.1. NCBI lineage: Bacteria > Bacillati > Bacillota > Bacilli > Caryophanales > Alicyclobacillaceae > Effusibacillus > Effusibacillus consociatus. The sequence goes on along the minus strand of NZ_JBHSHC010000142.1, from coordinate 38,692 downwards.
CAACACTTCGTAAAAGAGACCTTCGTATTGAAACCGTACGATTCGGCCGCCTTCTTCAGTAATATCCAAAATCTCCGCTCTTAGAAGGCCATCCCCAAACTCCACTCTGGCACCAGGCTTAAGCCGCTTGCCAGGTCTAACCAGGACCTCCCACGTAGCGGGCCCTTTTTCCTTCAATAACAGGAACTCCACCTGCGCACCCGTATCCGGTTTGCGCCCGTACAATCGCGCGGGAATGACACGGGTATCATTCAGGATCAGACAATCATCCGGGTTCAAATAATCAAGCAAATCAGTGAACATCCGGTGTTCAAAATATCCGGTCTGACGATGCAGAACCAGCAGCCTCGAAGCAGTTCTTTCCTGCAGGGGATGTTGGGCAATCAACTCCTCCGGCAGATCAAAATCAAATTCCTCAACAAGCATTCACAGCTCTCCTTACCAGCCTACGAAACATCTAGGGCGTATGTCTCACACGCCCTGCGTAAACATTATTGAACCGGTGTCAGATAGGTATTGTAATAATAGTGTTTCAAAATTTGGTCGTACTTATAACCTTCCCTTGCCATTCCATATGCGCCCCACTGCGACATTCCGAGTCCGTGTCCATTGCCTCCGCCCCAAAGAATATAGGCTGGATCTTTTGTCGCCACCCGGGTTTTGCCCGTGTTGTTGATCATGATAAAAGAATCGCCGCTTCCATTGGCTTGTGATACCGTTCCGTTTCCTGAGACTGCGTGCAGGATTTGTCCCTGCATTTTCGCAGCCGGGTAGGAACTTGTTCGTCCATTGGCCCCCAATACGGTGTATTCCCCTGTTTGCTCAATCGAAAACAATGTGCTCGTAACCCCAAACACCGAACGAATTTCGTCCCCTGTCCTCGGGCGGATTATTTGACCGTTTGCCGAAACGGAGCGGACTCGTCCGGATGGGCCCTGCTCGGCAATCGTTAACAAAGTGACAGGACTCGACAATCCCAGTTTATTCTGAAGCTCTGCTGCCGAGAATCCCCTCATCCACGCTGAATCATCATACTCTTTGCGAGTTTCCAGGATCAGAACCCGCTCTCCTTGCTGGGCCGTTCCGATCACTCTGCCGGTAATTCGCGATATGTCAGGGAGAGGACGAACATTCGTTTCAGCCAAAATAAGTCCTTCTTCAAGTCCGACACTGTTTTTGTTTCCCGTTTTGGACACAAAATCGTGACGGACGTATCCGACCATTCCGCTTGGAAGCATTACCCGGTGCCAATCCGGTTCTCTGTTAATCTCAATCGAAATCATATCCCAATGGCTGTCGACAGGCCGCAAATAAGGCACTGCATTTCCCCAAACTTCGGTTCCGTCAGCTGAACGGCCACCATGCGTAGCGGAAAAAAAGGTGTTCACCACTGAATCGTCACTGGAATCATTCGGAGTTCCATTATTATACATTAGGACTTGGCCGCGGGTTGTATCCACTGCCTGGGTTGTATCGGTCTTTTCCCATGTATAACCGCCGTATGCCTGCTCCCAAACCGTGTCATCCACCTGGGCAATTCCCCATTTGGTTGGGGACTGCCCGACCGCATAGGAACGGGCGGCGACCGCTTGGGCTTTTAACGCTTCCAAAGGCCACCCGGTACTCATCTCCCGCGGAACGACTCCTTTTAAGTAGTCATCCAACGGAAGTTTATTCACTACCGCAAGGCGCTGTCTGTATCCCCGAAGAATCAATTGTCCCCGGTACGTAATCCCTTTTTCTTCAAATCGTACTGCACCAGGGCTTCCGTTCGCTTGAAAGACAGCTTCCTGCTTGGTTGATTCAATAAACAGATGATCGCTTACGTTTGTCTCGGCTCCAACCGCATCCTGCTTGAAAAGAACATAATTGCTGGTATAATCAACCGGTGCGGATGCAATCCCTTTCCCGGCAAGTTCATTTTTAAGAGCATCCCGTTCTGCCGAGCTTGCCCCATTGCCGACCCACACTTCATAGGAGTTAACCCCGGCAGCCGTTTGGCGGGCACTCACATAAGCGTCATATCCTTGTGCCCGAATGGAGTCAGCCCCTTGTTTTGCGGCATCGTAGGTTGAATGGCTTCCCGCTTGTAAACGGTACCAACCGGCAATTTTGGTCCCAAGTCCTGTCCGACCGGTGGAGTTCGCTGCACTTTGAGCTTCCGTTAAAGTTTCATAGAAACCGTTCACTACTTGATAGAATTTTCGGCCCGCCCGTGTTTCAACAAAAATGGTGCTTGTTAAACCGGCTGCGGTCAGTTTGTCCCGAATCGCCGCTGCTTCCGGCCAACTGTTCACTTCACCCGCAATTACATAAAAGTTATCCAAACTACCGCGAATGCTTTTGTCCTTGGGTACCTGATAGACTGATCGAAACCCTGAATTCGTGTTGAATCCTACGAAAAGTTCACCTAATCTCCCAGTCAGACTCACAGTATCAAAAGTATTATTGTATTTGTCCGAATTGATACTGACCGCCACCCGAATCGGATCCGACCCGCTGACGGCACCTGCATGCGGAAGGAGTTCTCCCGGCATTAAGGTTCCGGCAAACAACAGACTACAGACACCGATTGACAATTTCCGCCACATAGCTCTTTTTTGGGTTTGCATGGTTCTCTCCTTGCAAGGTAGTTATACATTTCTCAGTTCGACAAATACAGGCAATCTCCTGCCAAAATTGCCATTTCTACGTAAGGAACAGTAAAACAAAGAGGGAAACGATCAATTGCCGTTTCCCTCTTTAAAGATTTGCTTATCCACTTCTTTAATAATAGCCGGCAAAACCGGCTGCATGGAACTATGATCGTTGTGATCATTCTTATTTTTCGTCTTGTCATCTTGTTTGGGTTTAGCTTTTTCTTCTTTCTCTTTCGCTTTTTCCTTGTCTTTATCCATTAAGCCAGGCGGCTTTTGATTGTTGTGATTCTTGTTGTCTGAGTTGTTCTTTTTATCATCCTCTTGCGGGAAGATGCCGACTTTCTTTTCTTGCAGTTCTGCCAAAAGTTCATCAAGTTTTTTGTCGCCGTTCATGCTTTGCACGATTTCTTTCATATCCTGTCCGTGCTGTTTCGCCACGGCTGACACCGAGCTTTGCTTGAGGTCATCCACGGTAACTTCAATCCCGCTCACCTTCGCCTGCAGATACAAAGCATATTTACCGGGAGAGAGTCCTAATTTCAATGCTTCTTCGCGGACAGATTCCGAAACGACAACCCCTCCGACATTTGTCAAGAGACCGTTTTGTTTCAACGTTTCTTGAACAGACATCATGACATCATTTTCTAATACTTTGATGTCCATTTGATAATTGCCTGCATTCGCTGCGGTGACAAGAATCTCTCCATCCGATTTCACGTATCCTTTTTTCGCAGCTTCCGCAGCCAATTCGTTGACTGCTTGTTGTATCGGTTTCCCTTTCAGTTTCAAATTGACAAGTAGAGTCTCTCCGTCTTTGTTTAAAGCAGTCGCTTCCAAAACTTCCCTGTCCTTGTCTACGGCAAGCTCCAAACTTGGATTGATGTCAATGGCTACATAGGCGGATACCGAATCCGGTTGAAAAAGCGGCATCATTTGCCAAATTCCGAGTGCCAAAGCAAGAGACGCAGCGATCCGTCCGATTTTTTTCCATCCAAAAGACTGCTTTGTCACGACCTCGGAAAACTTGACTTCCTGACCGATTCTCATTCCCTCTTCCATGGGGATCCTGAGGAACTGTCGATCTGCGGTCATCACGATCACATGAGAACCGGATAGTTTCATGATGACACCTTTTTGTTCTCGCATGTCTGCCCACCCCCTGACTCTACTGAATGTAATCCTGAAGCATCTCAAACTCGCCAATCAATATCAGAGTGATCGCGATGATATATTTCCGCTGTCGCTCTACCGTTTTGCGGCTCACACTGATTCGGGAACTCAACAATTTTAAGGGAAGTGATTTTTTCTCCAGCAAGTAGTCGCGCATTTCCTGATCTTCCGCAATGATTCGGGCTACATCCATGGCGTTTTGTCTGGCGTCTGCGTGTTTCGGAGACAGTTCGACAAGCTCCTCCAGGCTTATGTCAAATTCGGATAATAACTGGCCAAAACGAAGGATCTCCTCTTGACGATTGATTGTATCCAATTCTTGCGAATGAACTTCCATCGATTTCTGGATTTCCACATAGTTGACTATATTATCTTCGCCGTCGTCCATATCAAAATCGCTGAATGGAACATCTTTTTTCCGAGCGGACTGGGAGCGATAGTAATCAATTAAGCGCCGCTTGATCACGGTATCTGCAAATCCGAGGAAGCTGGCCCCTTTTTCAAGGTCGTACCGATTAATTGCTTCGTTAAAAGCGGAAAGTGCGATGCTGAATTCATCGTCCACTCCCGGTTCGATATAGCGGCCGGTAGCCTGCGAAGCACTTTTAGCAATAAATGGTATATAGTCTTCCAGCAATTTGTTACGTACGTACGGATCCCCTTTTTGGGCAAGTTCGATCAGTTGATTCAAGTCTGAGTACTCATCCGTTTTCTTGCGACGGAACGGTAAAATCGACACCCATTCCACCTCGCTTGTTATAGATTTCGAGACCAGCGGATGTTTTGTGGGGTATTCTTTGCTTATTTGCGAAAAGAGTTCCACAAAAGAGAAATCAAAGTTAACACAACGCTGATCAGGATACTCGTCACGATCGGGAAATAAAATGAAAAATTATCTTTTTTTATTACAATATCGCCGGGGAGTTTGCCGAGCTGACCCAGCCAGCGGCCTCCCACCTGCCACAGCAATGCCAGAACGATAAAAGCGATTCCTATCAGAAGCAAAGTCTTAGCTACCAGATTCATTCGGAGTCCTCCCAAAGTGCACATAGGCACGATTGGTTACAATCCGCCCCCGCGGAGTCCGCTGCAGAAACCCGATCTGCAGCAGGTACGGCTCATACACATCTTCAATCGTATCCGGTTCCTCTCCGATAGTAGCCGCAAGCGTATCCAACCCGACCGGGCCGCCTTGAAACTTGTCAATAATCGCCAGAAGCAGTTGATGATCCACCTGATCCAATCCCAACGCATCCACTTGAATGAGCTTGAGAGCAGATACCGCCATTTCTTTCGAAATAATTCCGTCCCCCCGGACTTGTGCAAAATCGCGCACCCTTTTAAGCAGGCGATTCGCCACACGCGGGGTTCCACGTGATCGGCCTGCAATCTCCTCGGCCGCATCAGGCAGGATCTTTACCTGCAGAATATCGGAGGCCCGCATCACGATTCGGCAGAGATCCTCGACCGTGTAATAATCCAGGTGACTCACCACTCCAAACCGATCCCGCAAAGGCGACGATAAAAGACCGGCCCGGGTGGTCGCTCCCACTAACGTGAAAGGCGGAAGATCCAAACGTACGGAACGGGCACTCGGCCCTTTTCCGATTATTATATCAAGCGCATAATCTTCCATTGCCGGATACAGAACTTCTTCCACTGTACGGTTTAACCGATGGATCTCATCGATAAACAGCACATCTCCCTGTTGAAGATTGGTCAACAAAGCGGCCAAGTCACCGGGTCGTTCAATCGCAGGTCCGGAGGTGATCCGAATATTCACACCCAATTCGTTGGCAATGATGTTTGACAGGGTAGTTTTTCCAAGTCCGGGCGGGCCATAGAGCAGTACATGATCCAGTGCCTCGTTGCGCATCTTCGCAGCTTGAATAAATACTCCCAGATTCTCCTTCACCTGGTTCTGCCCAATGTATTCGTTTAAATAACGAGGGCGGAGTGAATCAAGCGCTCCGTCCTCTCCCATATAGTGTGCTGATATAATCCGCTCTTCCATAACCTAACTCCCATCAAAGTGACGTGAAGCAATGCACCCCCCCACCAAAGTGACGAAATTCTGTGCTGCATATTCCGAGTACTTTGGCGGGAGCCCGTAATATACACATGATGCCGAATGCTTGAGGATGGGGACCCGGAACCCATTAACAGATGGCTGTTGGTGAGATTCGATCTACCTCGTGAGATGCTGGAGCGCTTTCTTGATAAGCGTTTCTAACGCAGCACCTTCCTCAATCTCTTTCGCAAGCACTCTGACGACTCCGCGCGCTTCTTTATCATTATAGCCGAGGGCCAAGAGCGCTTCAAACAGCTCGCCATCTCCTCTCGGGGAAACAGCTCCCGTATACACCGGGATTCCTGCCCCTCCAGGCATACCCAAGTCTTCCAGCTTGTCCTTTAATTCGATAATCAGCCGCTGGGCCGTTTTTTGACCAATTCCGGGCAGCTTTTTTAAAAAATCGACATGTTCCCCTTGAATGGCCTCGATTACATCCCCAATCGGTGCAGCTCCGACAATTGTTAGGGCCGCTTTCGGACCAATCCCCGAAACATTTTGCAGCCGAACGAACAGATCCCGCTCCTGTTTGGTCTTAAAACCAAACAGGACAATCGCATCTTCACGGACATGCTGATGCGTAAACAGTCGTTGACGGGAACCGGGCTGAATCGAATAGGAAGTTGTACCTGAGACAAACACCCTATAGCCAAGTCCGTTGACATTTAGCACGATGTGGTCGATCGCCGCGTCCTCCACAATTCCTTCCACAAAAGCTATCACAGATTCAACACCTCGATCTGCTCTTTATAGTCCCTTTCGTTCGTACACTTCAAAGCGATACTCGTAGGGATTGTTGGAATCCACTGCTTGGTCTGTTGTCGATACAAGCTCCCAACCATGACTGTCAAATTCGGGGAAATAGGTATCTGCATCAAAGTTTCCTTCCACTCTGGTGATATAAAGTTTGTTTGCCATCGGCAGCAACAGTTTGTAAATTTCAGCCCCGCCAACAATAAATAATTCTTCTTCTGCATATTTGGAAGACAGAAGGTCTTCTATCGAGTGAAATACCAGACAACCATCCGGCTTAAAGTTCATATCTTTAGTAAGTACTATATTGATTCTATTGGGCAGCGGTTGTCCAATGGATTCATAGGTTTTGCGTCCCATCACGACGGTTTTCCCTGTTGTCACTTTCTTAAAGTATCTCAAGTCTTCCGGAATATGCCATAGCAATTGATTGTTTTTGCCGATGCCTCTCTTGCTGTCCATTGCAACAATCATTGAAATAGTCATTACACGCTTACCTTGCCTTTGATTGGTGGGTGATGTTGATAGTCCAAAACTCTGATGTCGTCATACGTGAAATCATCGAAGTGTTGTACTTCCGGATTTAACCACAGTTTCGGCAAAGGATGGGGTTCTCTGGTCAGCTGCAGCTGAACCTGTTCCAGATGGTTGACGTAAATGTGAGCATCCCCGATTACATGATGAAGTTTTCCAACTCCCAATCCCGTCACATGTGCCAACATATGAGTCAATATGGCGTAAAAAGTAATATTAAACGGAACGCCTAAAAACAAATCTCCGCTCCGTTGATAGAGCTGACAGGATAATTCACCATTCCGCACGTACCATTGTGTCATCATGTGGCAGGGTGGAAGACGCATATCGTCCAATTGTGCAACATTCCAGGCGGTGATTATATGTCGGCGCGAGTAGGGATTATTTCTCAAGTCGTGAATCAGCCTTTCGACTTGGTCAATTCTTTCTCCATTCGAACCTTCCCATCCTCTGAACTGATATCCGTACCCTTTGCCAATCGTATTTTTTTCGTCAGTCCATTCGTTCCAGATGCGAACACCGTTTTCTTGCAAATAGGAAACATCGTTGCTGCCTAAAACGAACATCCATAACAATTCATGAATTACGCTGTGCAGGTGGATTTTTTTTGTTGTAACTACCGGAAGCCCCTCTTTCAAATCAAAAACCATTTTCTGCCCAAAGGTAGAAATGGTTCCGGTCCCCGTCCGGTCTTCTGTAAGTACACCTTCTTCAAGAACAGTTTTCAGGAAATCCAGATATTGTTTCATATCACTTACCCCTATTCATTAACTTCGATTGGCGAATGACATCACGGGTTACTTTTTATTTTCGAGTAAAAGGGCGCAGTATGAGCATGTGCAACCGCTACCGCTAACGCGTCAGCTACATCATCCGGTTTCGGAACATCCTGCAGCCCCAAGAACATACGAACCATCTCCTGAATCTGCTGTTTCTCCGCTTTCCCGTACCCTGTAATGGATTGCTTGATCTGTATCGGTTTATATTCCGCTACGGTCAATCCCATTTGCGCAGCCACCAACAACACGATCCCTCGTGCTTGGCTGACCCCGATTCCGGTGGTCACATTTTTGCTGAAAAAAAGCTCCTCGATTGCAAGAGAATCCGGTTTTCGACGATCGATAATTTCGCATAATGCATCGTAAATTTGCAAAAGCCTCTTTTCCATGGAAAGCTTGCTGCTTGTCTCAATCAAACCAAATTCAAGCGGGCGAATCCGATTTCCTGTTGTTTCCACGACCCCGTAGCCTGTCCGGCCATACCCCGGGTCGATTCCCAATATCCGCATGCAGGTCCGCCCCCTTCTCCCTAACTATTCGCTATGCGAACATACATTTCCTGTAGGGGACCCATTTAAAGCACCACTTGGCAACTCTGTTGCCTTACAGGAAAATTGTCTACACGTTTACCAGACAACTTTCCAATTTGCATAGAATGTCATCCCGATTCAGGCGCTTTCCGATCAAAACCAGTTTAGTATAGCGAGGTTCACGTCCCCATTCTCCGTTGGCAACAGCCTGACTTCGGTCACCCACGAGATGGAAAATCAACTTTTCGTCATACCCTTCGATCCAGAGGATCCCTTTGCCGCGGAAGATCCCTCCCGGCAAATTTCCCATAAATTCCCCGAACCGGTCATAATCGAGAGGCCGGTCAGAAGCAAAAGATACCGAGCTGATTTCATCGTCTTGCAAATGGCTGTGAAAATGATTGTGCTCCACCCCGAATGCACAATCCGGGCAATCCTCAAGCATCAGCAGCTCTCCTTCCGAGCCCCCGCCAAACAGCCTTTCCAATTGAAACATCCCGACATCCAGAAGCAGTCGAAGATCGACGCGTGCATTCACCGTATCCAAGACGCGGGCTGCCGGATTGAGATCATAGAGTTCTTCTTTGATCTTTCCTACCGTTTCGGACGAAACGAGATCGATTTTGTTCAGGATCAGGATATCCCCCGCCAGAATCTGGTCTGTTGTCGTACCGCTCAGTTCCAGATTTTCAGAAAATCGGCTTGCATCGATGACGGTCACAATCGCATCCAAGCGAACCTGCTCATTGAGCTCGTCAATCAAAAATGTCTGTGCCACCGGACGGGGATCAGCCAAACCGGTGGTCTCAACCAGTAAATATTCCGGACGGTCCTCACGTTCGAGAATTTTTTCAACGGCCTGCTGCAAGTCCTCCCGTACTGTGCAGCAAATACAACCGTTCGCGAGTTCCACAACCTCTTCGTCGGTCCCAACCACTAGGTGATGATCAATCGAGATTTCTCCAAATTCATTGACGATCACTGCAACCTTGAGACCGTGGTTCTCCTGCAAAATATAATTCAGCAACGTCGTCTTGCCGCTGCCTAACGCCCCTGTCAGTATCGTCGCCGGAATTCTTTGATCGATTTGCTCCATCCGTTTCGCCCCCCGAAGTACAATTCGTCTAAAATTCAGTATAGCATGCGCCAAAAAAAGTTGGATAAACTTGAAACTTTTTGTGTGCTTGCAACGTCTTATAGAGTGAATCCCACAAGCGGCACCCAAGCGAGAGACTTCTGCTAACTCCCGGTTTGGTGCCTGAGAGGAAGGTGATTGGTTTGGATCCGAACATTATGGCACTATTCCTGCTGGCATCTACTGTCGGCGTCGGATTAACCATAATCGCGATACAAGAAAGCATGTCAGAAGGAACAGACCAGGATCATTCTTCCTCAAAAAATGACCAAACAGAAAAAGAAGGGTAACCGGAGGTTCGGTTACCCTTTATTGTTTTATCCGATCTTCTCCATCTCTTCTTCCGAGATTTCAAAGTTTGCATACACAGCCTGAACATCATCATGTTCTTCCAATGCTTCATATAATTGGAGCATTTTCTTAGCGTCTTCTCCGTGAAGTTCAACCGTATTCTGCGGAACAAAGGTTACGGTAGCTTCATCAAATTTTATCCCCTGGCCAACGAGTGCCTCTTGTACGGAAGCAAAGTCATCCGGCGAGGTCGTAATCTCAAAATAATCGTCTTCCGATTGAAAATCTTGTGCACCAGCATCAAGTGCCATCATCAGGAGATCGTCTTCGGAGAACGGGCATCCTTCTTTTTCAACCGTTAATACGCCCTTCCGATCAAACATCCAGCCCACACAACCTGTCTCTCCCAGGTTGCCATCGCGCTTCGTAAATATATGCCGGATCTCAGCCGCTGTCCGATTGCGGTTATCGGACAAAAGCTCAATCATCACGGCGACGCCGCCGGGACCATAACCTTCGTACACCAATTCTTCATATGTGACGCCTGGAATGTTCCCGAGTGCTTTATCAATTGTCCGTTGGATGTTATCGGAGGGCATATTTGCTTCCCGTGCTTTATCAATCGCCATGCGCAAACGGAAATTGGTATCCGGATTTCCGCCCCCCGATCGTGCGGCGCTGAAGATTTCCCGCGAAATCTTTGTAAACAGTTTGCCGCGCATCGCATCCTGCTTGCCTTTTCTATGTTGAATGTTCTTCCATTTCGAATGTCCTGCCATTTGTATTGCACCTCACTGAGAATGTTCCATTCCCAGTCTAGCATAGGGCGAGAAAAATGGTCAAAGGTTTGGTTTTTTGCTTAAACTTCTCATTCGATTCCGTTGACAGTATACATCAGAAACAACAATTTTTCTATTCATATCTCTCGACAAACCGGGGCGTATCGACACAGAAAACCGTCAAATTGTGTCGATCGGCCGGTTGTTCAAAATTCTGTAACAATTGGCCGACAGCATCTTCCCGAAAGCACCTATTCCTTCCCCATGCTCATGCCGAATCGGCGCATATTCACTTTGTAAATTACATCAATTTTCACGTTGGGAAATTCCTGATCCCATTGTATCGTCCGCCAAAGCTCCGGGTGCCTGGCCCGTACGAGAAATCCAAGACCCAAGACATCCGTTTGGAGATCTTTTTGAACGTGCCGAATCATCTCGTTTGCACGATTCTCCAATACTTTGGCGGTTGCTTCCTGAACCTTATTGATGACCGCTTCATTGTTGAAATCAATTTTGCACTCCGACTCGACAATGTCTCCCTCCATTCGAACATCGTAAGTCGCGTGAATTTGTCCGCCTCTGTGTTCTATCCTGACTTTTGTAGCTACGTCCCGGGGATGAAACGCCATGAAACGGTTCGACTGATCGAAACAGGGAACCACCACTTCGCCGCCCGGTTTTTTATCACGCAAGTTCATATAGGCCCATACATGAGGTTCTGTTAACTGCCCCACCATTTTTGATTCTTTAAACACTGCCGTTCCAGACCACCTCATGCCGTTGTTGGTAATCGAAACAAGATTCATCATTGGCTGAACGGACGTATCGGAAAGAGAAATAAAGAATTCACCGAGCGAGATGTCCGGCATCACCTTGTCTCTTGCACCCGTTTCCAGCATTTCTTTGATAAACATCATCGGGATCTGCTCCAGCTTGGGATCCACATCCAGTATTTTGGAAGCCCTTCCCGGAACGATAATCGGCCACAACAACCTGCGTACTTGCGGGGAGCGTCGCAGTATATCCATAAAATCGGCAATGTCCGTTTTGGCTATTTTATCGCTGAGAACGACGATTCGGGTATGTCCGTAGAACAGCTGTTGATTGAGACGTTTTTCAATATTTTGCATCGCATCCAGGACCGTACGGCCTGAACCGGATATCACCCGAACCGCTTCCTTGCCTCCCTGGCCGCCTCCTCCGCCTCCGGCACCAACGATCTTGATGGGTATGGGAATCTGGATGGTGACGTCAATCAGTTCCGGATTGTCTTCGTTTACGTCGACAGCAAATGCAACCACCGATGTCCGTTGTTCCAATTCTCGGCGATCCCAACAGCCTGTAACACTGAAAACGATCATGAGAACCGTAATGAGAATTTTAACTAGCCGGCTCATCGCGATTCTGCCCCTCTGGATCGAATCATTGTGAATCCTAACAGGATCAGCGGGATAATGATCCCTATAAGGATTCCAGGCCATGAAAGGCGATTAAGGGCGGCAAACAGATCGAACAGATTGCGCGGGTACATGGCAACCACATAGAGGACAGGAATCAATCCAATCGAGAGGTAGGCAGTCTTGCGAATTCCCAGTGCATCACAAATTAAACGGCTGCCCGCATACAAATAATTGCCTGCCGTCGTGAAGACGGCAGCCACCCAAACCCCGATAAACACCGCTTCGGCCCGTTCCAGGATCAGTCCGGGGACATTGACCGTTTTGACCAATTCCAAGGCTGGCCATGTAAGCCGCTGCAGTTCTTCATGGCCAAATGTTACGATCCCTGCCACAACAATCAAGAGATACACCAATCCCACAAACCCCACGCCTAACAGATTGGCTCGCATGTACTTTGTTTCAGGGGACAGGCGGTGAGCAAACTGCAAAATGATTTCATACCCTAAGTAGGTTATTACGGCGCCATGGAGCGAATTGAGAATGCCTTTGGTTTCCAGCGGATACAAAGGCAATAAACGGATGAAGTTCGCTTTTTGCAAAGCTAAAAGCCCCAGGATCAAAAGCGGCACCACCATCAGTGGAAATAAAAATTCGTTTACCCGAAAGACAACCTTGTCTTTTGTTAAGCAGAGGTACAAAGAAACCAACAGCATGCTGGCGACCGTGACTTCAAGCGGAGTATCGACTAAGACCGCAGTTACAACCACCTCACCAAATGTACGGGCCGCCATTGCTGTAAACATCAGCCAGTACCCCGCATAAATCACTATGATCGGGAAGCCGAGCACTTTCCCAATCCACGTATGTCGAGGGAGCCCTAATACATGGGATACAAAAACCGCGAATGTTCTGCCTTGCATCCGAATACAAAGTAGGGTCATGATCCAAACTCCTGCAAGAGACACCAAAAAACCGATCACGATCGGAATCCATCCTTGATGAAACGCAAACTGTGTAGCCGTGCGGGGCAACATCAATACGCTAACGCCAATCACCGTACTTGTAATTATCGACATAGATTGGCTCTGGGTGAGCCGATCAGTTTTGATCGGGAGTGTCGGCTTGTTCATCGGACTCTCCTTTCTTGACTCCTTCTGCGGTCGAAGGAATCACACGTTTTGGATCTACAGACATCGTCGAAGGCGGCCGTGTTACCATCTGGTACAGAGGCGTGCGGTAGAAGGTATCCTTCCATCCGGTAACGCGTCGCGGCGCCATAGGAGACAAATAGGGTATGCCGAATGATTCGAGATTGCACAAATGAATGGTAATCGCGATCAGGAACAGCATGATGCCATACAGCCCCAGTGTTCCGGCGAACAACATCAGTGGAAACCGCAGCATACGAAGGGCGATGGAAGCGCTGTAGCTGGGAGAGGCAAACGAACCGATCGTTGTCAGAGCCACAATGATAACCATGACCGGACTGACAATCCCGGCCCGGACGGCCGATTCACCCACCACCAACGCCCCCACAATGCCAATGGTCGGTCCGACGGGACCGGGCAAACGAACACTGGCTTCCCGCAAAATCTCCATCGTGATCTCCATCAAAAAGGCTTCAATAATCGAGGAAAACGGCACAGTCGCTCGTCCGGCCGCCATGGCAATCACAAGCTTGGATGGTATCATTTCCGGATGAAAAGAGGAAAAAGCGATATAAAGCGACGGCAGCAGCAGCGCCATGAACATGCTGATCAGCCGGATGGAACGAATCATCGAAGCAATCAAAAACCGTTCGTAATAATCTTCCGGGCTGTTATAAAACTGAGTAAACGTTGCGGGAGCTATCATGATAAAAGGTGTTCCGTCAACCAAAATGACGATCTTCCCCTCCAAGAGAGCGGCAGCCGCCCTGTCCGGCCGTTCGGTATTCTGGATCTGCGGAAAGGGCGACCAATGGTGGTCTTCGATAAACTGTTCTATATATCCGCTTTCCAATGCTCCATCGATTTCGATTCTTTTGATGCGTTCCTGGACTTCTTTCAGAACATCGGGATTTGCTACTCCTTCAATATAAACAACAACAACATCGGTATCGGTCCGTTTGCCAACCTTGATGCCTTGCAACCGCAGATTCGGATCTTTCAACCGGCGCCTGATTTGCGCAGTATTGATGCGAAGCGTTTCTGTAAAAGCATCGCGGGGTCCTCTTACCACCGATTCGCTCAGCGGCTCTTCCACCCCCCGTTTTTTCCACCCTTTCGACGACACTGACAACGGGGGATCCCCGCCCTCTCGAAGCAAGACTGTATCCCCGGAGAGAACCGCTTTGATTAACTGCCGAAAATCTTTTATCAATCTGGCTTCACTCATTGGAATGCGTTTGAGCAAATCCGATTCTTCGTTTTCGTCAGAACCGGAACCCGCACCCGCATCACTTACCAATGGTTTCAGGAGAAATTCATTAACCAACTTCGTATCCACAAGCCCGTCAATATACACAATGGCGGCACGTTGTTTCCGCGGACGCGAGATTTCAAATTCCCTGATGATCACATCGTCGCTTTCGCCGAGTACGTTTCGGACCTTTTCCAGATCCTGATCCAAAGAACCTGACAATGGCTGTCCTTCATAAGCCGTGGTCGTTTGTTCCAATCGCTCGGCGAGCACCTGCTCTTTTTTTCGATTGATTTTTTTGCGGATGTTCAAGCCAAATCATCCTTTGTTTGGAAAACTATTGCTTTTTTGTAGTATGTGCATTGCCTATAAATTTAATAAAAAAGGATGCCCTTGACCCAGGGCATCCTTTTTGCTTATTTCACAAACAAGGCATTCATTTCTTTTGGAGCGGACGGCGGAAGTTCGCGCTTGTGCTGGCTTCTCGCTTCCATCAGTTGAATCTTTTGCTTCACATCCTCCGGTATTTCCAACCCGGCTATATAATCATCAATATCATCGTAGCGGAGTCCCATTTCCGACTCATCCGTTTGCCCCTCATAAAGACCGGCCGAGGGGGGCTTCTTAATCACCGGCTCCGGAATATGGAGATAGCGTGCCATCTCCCGAACCTGCCTCTTCAAGAGAGAACTGATCGGCAGAATATCCACCCCTCCGTCACCGTACTTGGTAAAATACCCGGTTACACTCTCAGGTGCGTTATCGGTTCCAACCACCAAATACCCACGCTCCTGCGCAGCCAAATATAAAGTGGACATACGCAGACGGGCTTTCAAATTCCCACCTACGAGAGGATGGGATTCGGTTCCCACCAAACCACTGGACTGAGCGGTTTTGATCATTACATTGTAAGTTTCCGACAAGTCCATCACTTTAAAATCCAGTCCAATTGCAGTACACACCATTTCTGCGAACTGACGGTCCTCCGGAATGCTGTTACAAGGCATGATTAATCCTAACGACTGCTCTGGAAACGCCTTTTTGCAGAGGGCCGATACAACCGCGCTGTCAATTCCACCCGACACTCCTACGATAACACCTTTTGCATTCGCTTCATGAATTCGCTCACGAATCCACCAAACCAAATTGTCGATCGTATACTGCGCGACACCCTCCCGAACGTCTTCCATCCATCGCACATTTTCCAGTGGAACCCTAACACTCCCTTTGGAAAAATGGGCACCCGACAATGTGCACACCAATGTGCCGTTTTCCTCACTCTGTACAAGTCCATAGCTGGGGCTGTTGACCCCGCTGATTACGTTCACCACTTTTCTCGTCTCCATGCTTGCAGCATCTCCTTACACGTATGTAATCAATCCTGACATGACAGAAATTCTTTTCCTTTTCAGTATACCTCTCCTCTCCGGAAAAACAAGAATTGAATAAAAATACACCGAAAGAACATTCTTGTCTTTCGGTGTTGGGGTGCTTTCTTTGTATTTTCACTCTTCCGATGGTTCTTCGGCTCCCTCTTCTCCACGGGTCATCTTCGGTGTGGAGGGGAACATTTTCTGCCAATCTTGTGCAGATTGTGGGGAAAAACCACTTGGCCCCAGTCCGCTTGGCAGTCCGCTCGGCGCCATACCCATCCCGGGAGCCGGTACTGGCATCGGGGGGAACATATAGGGGGGCATCATATAAGGCATTATGTGGGGAAACACCGGATAAGGATATAGATTTCCCCACTCATCCATTATCGCCGGATAGGTTCCCGGCGGGCACGGACCGTACACAGGTGGCGGAAAAAATACAGGTGCGGTCGTTGGAACCGGGGCGGGCTTAGGTGCCGGCATAGGAATCGGCTTGGTGACGTGATGTTTTTTGGCATATGGCTTCAATTCTACATGGTATTGCGGATGATAGTGAAGCATCGTCACATCGATTTCATGATGAATCGGGGCGGGCGGGATCATAGGTGCAGGCGGCATAGGTACAGGCGGCACTGGTGCGGCTTTGATAGGTTTTATTTCTGTCATCTTTGCCTTTGGCATCGTCATCATTTCTTTTGGACTCAGCCCGGGTCCCACCGGCATTCCAGTCATATCGCCATGATGATGGGTCGGAATATTAATTACTTGTCCCGGCATGATCATATCGGGATTCGGGATTTGCGGGTTGGCCGCAATAATACTGGCAAGAGAATGGCCTGTTTTCTTTGCGATCTTCCACAGCGTATCTCCGCTTTGGACCACATATTTGGTCATGTTCATCCCCTCCGGCATTGGAATTGGTTCGAATGGCATCTCGGCACCCGGCAGTGTCCCCGCGTGACCTAGACCAGGTGTAACTTCCGGAGTTGGACTTGCAACGTTTTCCCCCTCCGTTGGAACATTTACTTTCATTCCGACATTAATTTTATCCGGATCGGCAATTTGAGGGTTCGCTGCAATAACAGAGGCTAAGGGTACCCCGTGCATTTTGGCAATCTTCCATAATGTATCTCCCTTTTGGACCACGTGAACTTTCAACCCGGCGTCCTCCCCTTTTAGTCAAATATCACTTGCAGTATATGCGCCCGGCGGGCATTTGCCATGAAAATGAAAAAATTGGGCATCTGTCGGGAATCCCGGTATAATAAATTACAAATAGAACCGCTTTATAAAGGAGTTACGCAAAATGAATCTGTTATCGGTGGCTGTCGGAGGCGCAATTGGGGCCTTGGGCCGCCATGCACTCTCCCTGTTTCTTCCGGCTCCGCCGGACTCACTCTTCCCGTGGCCGACTTTTGCAGCAAATCTAACCGGTTGTTTCATCATCGGTTTTTTCTACCAAATGGCGGAACATAGAACAATCCCTGCCGCCCTTCGCCTGGGATTGGCCACCGGGTTGCTGGGCGGCTTTACCACTTTCTCCACATTTTCTTTGGAGGTTCTCACTCTTCTGAACGGCGGGCATGTTCTTGTCGGGTTTTTGTATGTTCTAACAAGTTTGGCTGCAGGACTTGCCGCATGCTATTCCGCGACCGTACTTGCCCGCAAACTGTCCGGGCGAATGCCAAACGAGGAGGCGGATAAAGGCAACCGGTCCCCAAGCTAATGAAGATTCGATGTATTCTTAATCGGGAGGTTCTGAAAATGTGGAGCTTAGTGGCAATCGGAGGAGCATTCGGAGCGATTGTAAGATGGCAAGCCGGAATCTGGCTGATGAAACAGCTGCCCATACGTTGGCCTATCGGCACTTTTTTTGTTAACGCATCGGGCTCCTTCCTAATGGGGGTTCTTGCAAATCTTCAGACTGCCCCCTCCGTGTGGTCACTCCTGGGGACCGGATTCCTTGGGGCTTTCACCACTTTTTCCACTTTCGGCTATGAGACGGTTCAAATGTTACAGGCAAAAGAATGGGAACGCGGTCTATCTTACGTGCTTGCATCGGTGGCGACCGGCTTTGTTGCATGCTGGCTGGGCCTTTATATATGAAGCGGATCCCAGTTTTTAACCATTATGGAAATCGGTAAAGGATTTTCCGTCCCCCCATCGAATACCATTAGATATTATCCAAATTACGGAAGATCCCTTATACCTCTGATAGACAGGGGCAACAAGGGAGGGGGAATGGAACATGGCACAATGGTTGTTAAGCAAGCTAATGAAACAAGATAGAGAGTCTGAACGAGTGTTATTTGAAATGTTTTACCCCCGCGTCTACACAACCGCCCACTTCATGACACGAGACCCTCATCTCGCCCAAGATATTGTGCAGGAAACGTTTATTAAGGCTTTCAAACAGATGCATACTCTGAAAGACGGAGAAAAAATGGGTGCCTGGTTGGGGGCGATTGCATCCAAAACCGCTTTGGACTTCCTCCGAAAGGCAAAAAAACGAAACGATTTGGCAATTGATGACGCCTTTATAGAGAATGAGAATTCAATCCCTGATTTTGGTTCTCCTGTGGAGGAGATTGTGGAAGCAAGATTCGTGACCGATATGCTCAGGCAGTGCATCTCTGAATTGAGGCCCGAATACAAGCAGGTACTTATGCTAAAGTATCATCTTGGCCTAAAGGATGAAGAAATTGCAGAAGCCCTGGAGACTTCCCCGTGGGCAGTAAAATCAC
This sequence comes from Effusibacillus consociatus, assembly GCF_042652925.1. Taxonomy (NCBI): domain Bacteria; kingdom Bacillati; phylum Bacillota; class Bacilli; order Caryophanales; family Alicyclobacillaceae; genus Effusibacillus; species Effusibacillus consociatus. Next base: position 20,094 of record NZ_JBHSHC010000142.1, on the reverse strand, counting down.
GAATTCACAGAGCCAAGCTGGAATTAAAAGTAAAGGTAACAAAACTGGCAGAAGGGGGAGGCGGTGATTTCAGTGACAAATCCCTTGAATCCTGAGTTCGACGAACTGATTCAAGTCCATCAAAAAAGGGACTGCGAAAAACAGTCCCAATCGTTTAAACGCACTATTTAATTAAAACGCCGGTACGACCGCACCCTGATACTTGTCTTCAATGAATTTCTTCACTTCCGAAGTGTTTAAAGCGGCTGCAAGCTTTTTCATTGCGGCCGAATCTTTGTTGTCAGGACGGGCAACCAAAATGTTCACATACGGCGACTGCTTATCTTCAATCACGAGCGCATCTTTGGTCGGAACGAGTTGTGCCTGAAGAGCGTAGTTGGTGTTAATCAACGCAAGATCCACTTCCCCGAGCACCCTCGGCAGCATAGCAGCTTCCAGTTCTTTAATCTTTACGTTTTTCTTGTTTTCTACGATGTCTTTCACAGTTCCTGCAATGCCAACTCCGTCTTTCAGCTTGATTACACCGCTCTTCTCAAGCAACGCAAGCGCACGGCCCCCGTTAGTGGCATCGTTTGGAATCGCTACTGTTGCGCCCTCTTTCAAATCATCGATTTTCTTGATTTTCTTTGAGTATGCGCCGAACGGCTCAATATGAACCCCTGTGACTTTTACAAGGTTCATTTTGCGGTCTTTGTTTTCCTGTTCGAGGTAAGGAACGTGCTGGAAGAAGTTTGCATCCAATTGTTTTTCGAATACTTGTACATTCGGTTGTACATAATCGTTGAATTCTTTAATTTCCAGGTTCACACCTTGTTCTTTCAGTTTCGGTTGGACAAACTTCAGAATTTCCGCATGAGGAACTGCGGTAGCTCCTACCTTCAAAGTAACTTCTTTGTTTTCGCCGCCGGCGGAAGGAGCCGGTGCAGTTTCTTTCTTGCCGCACGCTGCCAACGAGAATGCAAGCGTAAGTGATACTACAGGAACAAGCCATTTTTTCATTTCCAGTTTCCCCTTTCAATTTTTGCGATTCATTTTTTCTCTATGGAAAGATCGTTTTGCGACCTTGCCTGCGATTATTTTCTGCTGAAGCGAAGAACCAATCTGTCTCCGAATGTTTGGAGGATCTGAACCAACACAAGCAGGATCAGAACCGTGACAATCATGACATCTGTCTGGAAGCGTTGATATCCGTAACGAATGGCCAAATCTCCCAGTCCTCCGCCACCAATTACCCCTGACATGGCTGTGTAGGAGACAAGTGCCACCGTAGTGATCGTGATTCCCGCGATAAGGCCCGGGCGGGATTCAGGCAGCAGCACTTTCCAAATAATGTGCCAGTTTGAGGCTCCCATTGATTGGGCCGCTTCAATGACTCCGCGATCCACTTCACGCAGGGAAGTTTCCACCAACCGGGCAAAAAACGGGGCCGCGCCAATCACAAGCGGCGGAATGGAACCCTCCACGCCGATTGAAGTCCCTACAACCAGCTTGGTGAACGGGATTAGCAGGATCATCAGGATAATAAACGGCACCGATCGCAGGATATTTACAACAAAAGATGTAACTGAATAGAATACCCGATTTTCAAGCAGCTGTCCTCGTGAAGTTAAAAATAAGAACACTCCCAGCGGCAACCCGATCAAAACGGTAAAGAATCCCGAGAGCCCCAGCATAATCAACGTATCGATGGTTGCCTGTCCAATCTCTGCCCAATCCAAATTTTCGAATGTCAATTCCAACTAGATCACCTCCACATCAAGCCCACGCAGGCGCAATGCTTCAATGGTCGAATTGACTTGTTGGGCGTCGCCATCCAATTCCACGACCAGTTGACCGTAGGGTGTATCTTTCATCCGGGAAATCGTACCTTGCAGGATATTGAACGAAGTACCGGTTTCCATCATGGTTTGGAATAAAATCGGCCGGTAAGTCTGCTCGCCCAGGAAAGTGATGCGGACAATGATTCGGTCACCGGAAGATTTTTCGTGTGCCACCGTTTCTCTCAGTTCCACCGAGTCAGCCACTTGCTCGACAAATTCCCGCGTTGTCGGGTGCTGAGGTTTCAAAAATACATCGACGACCTTTCCTGACTCAACAATTCTCCCTCCGTCAATCACTCCGACCCCGTCACAAATCGAACGGATCACATGCATTTCGTGTGTGATCAATACAATAGTGATGCCGAGTTTCCTGTTAATATCTCGCAGCAAGGCAAGAATCGAGTTGGTTATTTGCGGATCAAGCGCAGATGTCGCTTCATCACACAGCAGCACCTTAGGATCGTTTGCCAATGCTCTCGCAATTCCGACACGCTGTTTTTGCCCTCCGGACAATTGAGCCGGATATTTGTTCCGATGTCCTTCCAAACCGACCAGAGACAGCAGCTCCGATACCTTGCGCTCGATCTCCGCCTTGGGCCGTTTGGCAAGTTTCAACGGGAACGCCACATTCTCCGCGACAGTGGCAGATGAAAGCAGGTTAAAATGTTGAAAAATCATGCCGATTTGTCGGCGCTGTTCCTGCAGCTTCCGATCTTCCAAAGCCGTCAGATCCACACCATCCACGACTACGCTCCCGGAAGTCGGACGCTCCAACAGATTGATACAGCGAATCAGTGTACTCTTTCCCGCCCCGGAATGGCCGATCACACCGAAAATTTCTCCCTTTTCTATCGAAAGATCGATTCCGCGCAAAGCAGGAACCAGTTTCCCATTCACCTGATAATCTTTATAAAGATTTTGCAGCAGAATCATCCGTTTCACCTCCGTTCAATAAAAAAACCCTTTTCACAGAATGAAAAAGGGTTGTTGTATCCAGCGCCCCTCCTCATCTGTCAAGATCAAACGATCTTGTAGGAATTGGCACCGCGACACCCATCATTAGGATGAGCCGGTTGCCGGGCTTCATTGGGCCTGTCCCTCCGCCTCTCTTGATAAGAAGAATTTCCAAATCATTTGTATTCAATTTATCATTTTAAAAATACAAGAACGAGTATATCGTACCCAGAAAGATAAAGTCAATACAAAAAAATGAAACAAAAAAATCAAAAATCCCGCAATTATTAAAAATTAATTTGCAGGATTTTTCAGGAAAATATTTCGATTACCATGCTGCGTACTTTTCCGCTTGCTTACGACGTATTTGGAGAGTATTAATTTTTGAGATCAGATTCCTTTGCTCATCTTCTTTGAAGAAAAGGAATTTTACTCCATACAGAAACATCTCTTCCGTTTCTGCTTGTTTCCAAACTAGTTGACCGTAAACGTTGATTTCATGATTCGGAATATCAATCTGAAATTGCCATACCAAAACTTCGCTGATGGGCAAATCGCGATCCGTCAGGAAGCAAAGCCCGCCACCCGAAATATTTTGAATTTCCACCTCGAACTCATCCCCGAAAGGCAGCTGCTTCGCCCCCAATTTACGCAAACGAAGCGAACAAAAAGCGGTGATATTCAGACGATAAAATTCCCTCTGCTGCATACTCGTGTCCTCCCCGTATTCCCCCGAAACCCCAATACCAAATTCTTCAATTGCACCTGTAAATGGTGTTAATAATTTATAACAGAGAGGTTCGACGACTCTAGGTACTTCAGTCCTATTTTTAATTTCTTTGATTGGACAAGGGGTCCCTTTAAAAAACAAACAAGCACTTTCCGCAGAAGGGGAAAGCGCTTGGGATGCAGATAGGACTTTGGTAGCAAAAATCTTCTTAGGCGTGGAGATCAGCCTTCTCTTTCATCCGTCGATAATCTTTGCCGAAAGTATCCATGCGTTTCATAATTAATCGGTTAACAGCATCCAGATAGGCCCGGGCACCCGCTTCCAGCGTGTCCGTAGAAGTGGCTCGCCCATTGCTGACAATCTCACCTTGCCGAATTTGAATTCTCACTTCCGCGAGAGCGTCCTGTCCCCCAGTTACCGAGTCGATCTGGTAATGGAGCAGTTCCACCTGTTCCCCGGTAATCCGATCAATTGCACGGGAGATCGCATCGAACGCCCCGTTTCCAACAGCCGCTTCCTGCAGCAGACCTTGTTCGTCATCGATTAACCCAACGGTTGCTGTCGGAACGCCGTGTGTACCGCAGGATACCTGCATGAATTCTAAACGATACGAAAGCTTGGAAGTATCAACTTCGTATTCCAGGAGCAGGGACAGAATGTCCTCGTCCGTTACATACTTCTTCTTGTCACAAAGATCTTTAAACTTGCGGAATACTGTGTTCAAAGCCTCACCATCAAGATCGTACCCGAGGGACGCGATATGGTCTTTGAATGCATGGCGGCCCGAATGCTTACCCAGAACAAGCTTCGTATCTGCCATTCCCACGGTTTCCGGACGAATGATTTCATAAGTGGATTTCTCTTTCAACATTCCGTCCTGGTGAATACCGGACTCATGAGCAAACGCATTGGCACCGACAATCGCTTTATTTGGCTGCACGACCATACCGGTCAGTTTCGATACCAATCGGCTGGTACGGGCAATCTGGGAAAGATCCAGGCTGGTTGTGGCCTGGTAAATAGTTGGTCGAGTAGCAAGAGCCAACACTACTTCCTCGATCGCCGCATTACCCGCCCGTTCACCGATTCCGTTAATCGCGCCTTCGATCTGATCAGCCCCTGCCAAAATGGCAGCCAACGAATTGGCAACCGCCATTCCAAGATCATCATGACAATGAGCCGACAATTTCAATTTATCCGCACCTGATGCGTGGTCACGGATGTACTTGAATATCTGTCCATATTCATCCGGTGTCAAATACCCGACCGTATCCGGAATGTTGAACACCGATGCTCCCCATTTCGCAGCAACTTCAGCCACTTTTACAAGAAAATCGAGATCGGAACGTCCCGCATCTTCAGCAGAAAACTCAACATCGGGTACATATTTGCGTGCCAACTTAACAGCGAATTCCGCTTGCTCCAACACTTGCTCCGGTGTCATCCGCAATTTGTGCTGCATATGAATCGGAGAAGTTGCCAGAAACACATGAATTCGTGGATGCTCCGCTCCTTTTAGCGCTTGATACGCCTGATCGATATCCTTCTCTGTGGAACGTGCCAAGGAGCAGATGCTGACCCCTCGAACTTCATTTGCAATTCGTTGTACCGATTCAAAATCTCCTTTGGAGGAAGCCGCGAAACCAGCCTCAATGATATTGACACCAAGTCGAGCCAGCTGACGGGCAATCTCCAGTTTTTCTTCTTGTGTCAGACTCACACCAGGGGATTGTTCCCCATCGCGAAGAGTGGTGTCAAATATCTCAATCTTGCGCATAAATCTCCCTCCTTAATTTTTTGTCTTTCGATTCCCATTTTTTATAAGTCCCCATCAAAGCGCTGCACTTGGCACCACTTTTGATGGGGGTTCCTTTTAGTTAGATGGCTTGTTGATCCAACTCATCATTTCACGGAGCTGTTTGCCCACTTGTTCAATCGGGTGCTCAGCTTCCTTGTTCTTAACGGCGGTGTAGAAAGGACGACCTGCCTGATTTTCAAGAATCCATTTCTTTGCAAATTCACCGCGTTGGATTTCTTCCAGGACTTTACGCATCTCTTTCTTTGTTTCTTCGGTTACGATCCGGGGACCAGTGACATAATCACCAAACTCCGCCGTATCGGAAATCGAGTAGCGCATTCTTGCCATGCCGCCCTCATACATAAGATCTACAATCAGTTTCAGTTCGTGCAAACACTCAAAGTATGCAATTTCCGGACGATATCCCGCTTCCACCAGGGTTTCAAAACCGGCTTTCACCAGTGCAGTAGCGCCCCCGCAGAGTACAGCCTGTTCACCGAACAGGTCTGTTTCGGTTTCCTCACGGAAGGTTGTTTCAAACACACCTGCACGTGTACAGCCAACACCCTTTGCATAAGCAAGCGCAATATCCTTTGCTTTTCCGGTTGCATCCTGATGGATCGCGATTAATCCCGGAACGCCGCCGCCTTGTGTGTATACCCGGCGTACCAGATGTCCAGGGCTCTTTGGAGCAACCATGGCAACATCGACATCTGCCGGAGGAGTGATTTGACCAAAATGAATGTTAAAACCATGTGAGAAAAGAAGCATTTGTCCTGCGCGCAGGTTCGGTGCAACTTCATCACGGTACACTTGCGCTTGACGCTCATCCGGCATAAGAATTTGGATCACATCGGCCACCTTTGTTGCATCAGCAACCGACATGACTTCGAATCCATCTTGTTGCGCTTGTGTCCATGATTTCCCGGGACGACCGGCTACAATCACTTTAACACCTGAATCGCGAAGGTTCTGAGCCTGTGCATGGCCCTGTGAACCGTATCCTACGATCGCAACTGTTTTCCCTTCAAGGAATTTTAAATCGGCATCATTTTCATAGTACATTTTCATAATCTGATCCCTCTCCCAAACTAGTAGATTTAGTGGATTTATTGTTTCACCCGGACGACTTGCGAGCGAACAAGCGCAGTCGCACCGGTTCTGGCAATTTCTTTGACTCCATACGGACGGAGGAGTTCAATCAAAGCATCGTTCTTCTCCCGATTCCCGGTTGCTTGAATAATCATCGAGTTCCGCCCCACATCCACAACAGATGCACGGAACGGCTCGACAATGCCGGTAATTTCGGTACGGGCAGCGGGATTCGCAGCGATTTTAATTAACAGAAGCTCCCGCTCCACCATCGGATCATTGGTAATATTTTGGACTTTGATCACATCAATCAGCTTGTGCAATTGTTTCATGACCTGCTCGATTGTATCTTCGTCGCCGATCGTTGTGATCGTCATTCGGGACAATCCGGCTTCTTCAGCCGGACCTACCGTCAGACTGTCAATGTTAAAGCCACGGCGGGAAAACAATCCTGCAATCCGGGCAAGAACCCCCGGCTGGTCATTCACAAGAACCGACAAGGTGTGCCTCATTCATCCCACCCCTTGACAATCATTTCATCGTTTCCTTTGCCTGCCGGCACCATCGGAAACACGTTTTCTCCCTCTTCTACAATGAAATCCACCACGACAGGTCCGGGATGAGCCAATGCTTCTGCTATCGCCTTTTCAGCTTCTTCCGGGGTCTGAGCGCGAATTCCCTTGACATTATACGCCTCGGCCACCCGAACAAAATCAGGTGCTCCAATTTTCGATTCGGACAGACGGTTCTCATAGAACATCTCCTGCCACTGACGAACCATGCCTAAGAATCGATTGTTGATAACAAATACTTTTACCGGAATATTGCGTTCCGAGATCGTTTGCAGTTCTTGAATATTCATCTGGAACGAAGCGTCACCGGCAATACAGATAACGGTCGAATCAGGCTTCGCAAGCTGAGCCCCCATGGCAGCCGGGAACCCGTATCCCATTGTGCCCAGTCCACCCGACGTAATGAATGTTCTGGGCTCCTTCGCCCGGTAAAAATGAGCCGCCCACATTTGGTGCTGTCCAACTTCTGTTGTGACAATCGCCTCGCTGTTCGTCATTCGATCCGTGAGATCAATGACATACTGCGGCTTCAAAACATTTGAATCGTCTTTGTACGACAAAGGATATTCGCGGCTCCAAGCCTGCACATCATAAATCCAATCATCGCAATTTGCATGAGGCGATTTTTCCAAAAGCGCTTTTAATGCATTCTTTACATCCGCTACGATCGGATACTCCACCTTCACATTCTTTCCGATCTCAGCCGGATCGATATCAATGTGAACCTTCTTCGAATTTGGAGAGAATCTTTCAAGTTTTCCGGTTACCCGGTCGTCAAAGCGAACACCACATGCGATGAGCAAGTCGCAGTGATAAACTGCCATATTGGCTGCATAGGTTCCGTGCATTCCAAGCATTCCTATGAAAAGCGGGTCATCAGGCGGAAACGCACCCAGCCCCATCAATGTGGAAACCACCGGAATCCCGGCCTGTCTGGCGAATGTCCGAATTTCCTCGGAAGCATTTGCGCTGATGATGCCGCCCCCAATGTAAAGCACAGGACGCTTTGCTTTCGAAATCGCGTCGCACACTTTTTCGATCTGTACGGGGCTAGGCTCCACAGTTGGATTGTACCCCCGAATATGGACCGCTTCCGGAAAGACAAACGGTGCAACCTGATTGGACACATCCTTTGGAATATCAACCAGGACAGGTCCAGGACGTCCCGTTCCGGCAATATGATACGCTTCCACAAGTACTCTTGGTAATTCCGCTGCGTTCCGAACTTGGTAGTTATGCTTGGTGATCGGCATTGTAATCCCAATTATATCCGCTTCTTGGAACGCGTCCCCCCCGATCGCATAGGTCGGAACCTGACCGGTGATAATTACCACAGGAGTAGAGTCCATATACGCATCTGTAATTCCGGTAATCAAATTCGTAGCTCCCGGCCCGGAGGTTGCCATAACCGTTCCGACTTTACCTGTAGCTCTTGCATATCCTTCTGCCGCATGGATGGCTGCCTGCTCATGCCGAACGAGCACATGATCGATACCGGATTCATAGAGCGCATCGTAAATGGGAAGAATTGCACCACCCGGATACCCGAATATCGTATAGACTCCCAATCTTTTCAGACTTTCGACAACCATTTGGGCACCTGTCATTTCGACCGGCTCCGCTTGTTGGGCCGGAGCTGTACCCATCGCTTGAACCGTCATTTCTCCCCACCTCTTTCTCGAATGTTTAACTCGTGCTTAAACGGCTTTTGAAACCAATTCCGGAATTTTAATTCCGTCTACGGTTGTAGTTTTGCGGAACTCCCGAATCAGCATTTCGGTCATCGAACCCGGCGTCCCGTCCCCAATCACACGACCGTCAACGTCAACTACCGGAATCACTTCCGCAGCGGTGCCGGTCAGAAAGACTTCATCCGCGACATATACATCGTGACGGGTAAATGGTTTCTCCTCGCAGGGAATTCCAAGGTTCTCACAGATCTCTATAATCGCATTCCGCGTGATTCCCTCTAAAGCACCCAGGTATGTGGGCGGTGTGGTCACTTTTCCGTCTTTGATGATAAATACATTGTCACCTGATCCTTCACAGACATATCCTTCATGGTTCAGCATTAACGCTTCCAACACGCCTGCTCTTGCCGCTTCAATTTTTACTAACACGTTGTTGAGATAGTTGAGAGATTTGATTTTCGGATTCAGCGCATCCGGTACATTTCGGCGGGTTGGGACTGTTACAATCTTCAGCCCTTGTTCGTAGAATTCCTGCGGGAACAGCTTTAACTGTTCGGCAATGATGATAATGCTTGGTTTCACGCAGTTACGCGGGTCAAGCCCCAGGTCGCCGACGCCCCTTGACACTACAAGACGAATATATGCATCCGCATACCCATTTCTTCGTAAAGTTTCAACCACCGCATCCGACATTTCTTCCTGCGTCATCGGAATGTCGAGCAGAATCGACTTGGCTGATTCATACAACCGCTTGATGTGTTCTTTTAGCCGGAACACGTTGCCAGAGTAGCAGCGAATACCTTCAAAAATTCCATCTCCGTAAAGAAACCCATGATCGAAGACCGATACAACTGCTTTGCTTTTGGGTACATATTCTCCATCAAGGTAAATGAATGGCTCATTCATGATAACCCTCTCCTTTTTTCAGAATTGTCTGTCTAAATCGATTAATAAAAAAATCACTCGCCTCTACATTCGAACGATTGGTTGAATAAATCGGAACCCGTTCGACTGCTGGGGCGAGAGATATCGCGGTACCACCCAGTTTCTCTGTAATTCTCACGAACTACAGACTCTGTAAGTCGCATCTGACTTTTGTCCTGTAACGGAGACAAACCGCTGTTTCCTAATCCGAACCCATTCGTTTCAGAAACAAAGCTCGAAGGTGAGCTTCAAATCAAAGATGACGACCGTCCTCGCACCATATGGACGGATCTCTGGCATCAGAGCTCTGATTTTACTTGTCCTTGTCATCGCTGTATTGCATTATGGTGAAAAACAGAAGCCCCGGAGCAGATTCCGGCAGCAAAGAGCACCCCCGTCCAATTCGTCGACTCATCGAATTGGTATGAAGTATCCCTTCCGATCACTGCCAAGACCTGCCGGAGGGCTTTTATCCCTACGGTGTACATCAAACATCCCGCTTGATGCCGGCATCGCTCGGTCCAGGCCCGGAAATTCCAGCGGAACCCTAGACGCCCTCTTGGACGAATCATGTCAGAAAACTTTATTAAATCGTTAAACTGATTATAGTGAGGTAGTCGATTATCTGTCAATGCCGATTTTTAAATTTTTTTATCTTTCATGTAACTTCCGAGAACGCGGACCTGATGTCCAAAGGTGCCAATTATGGAAACCGCTTTTTGCAAGTCTTCCTCCTGCACCCCAGCCTCCACATCAATAAAAAATTGATAGGTTCCGAGTTTTTTACGGGTGGGTCGCGACTCAATCCTTGTCAAATTAAGTTCCAATGCCGCAAAAATATTTAACACATGAACGAGAGCCCCCGCCCGCTCTTCGTTTAACGTGATCAGCAGCATCGATTTATCCGCTCGTGAAAGCGCTGTCTCTCCTCTTCGCACCACAACGAACCTGGTATGGTTTTCGGACATATCCTGGAGATTGGATTGTAAAATATGAAGTCCAAAATTTTTTGCCGCCCAAGCGTTCCCGATCGCTCCAATATCCTGTCTTTTGCATTCGGCCAATTCGAGTGCCGCAGTGGCTGTGCTGTCCCAAGTTTTGACTCTTACCCCGAGGCTGCGGATGAAATTCCGGCATTGTGCCAGCGCCTGGGGATGAGACCAGATTTCTTTGATATCGGACAGTACCGTTCCCTCATTCACCAACAGATTCTGTTCAATCGGAAGGACCAATTCGGCTTCGATAAACAGATCAGGATCTTGTGCGAGTCCATCCATAGTCGTGTTGACAGATCCCTCGATCGAATTTTCGATCGGCACAACTCCGCAGTCAATTTCTTGTTCCTGTACCGCATCCAATACATCCACAATGGAAGGATACATTTTCCACTCCACATCTTTGCCCGCAAAATACCGGAGGGACGCTTCCTCCGAGAAGGTCCCCCGCGGTCCTAAATAACCGACTTTCACCCAGATCATTCCCTGTCTGCTAATTTTTTCAATTGCTTTATTTTCCGCGTCAGTTCACGACACGAAGCGTTTGTCGAATTGCTTTCACCTGTTCCATGTCGCCCAACTCATTCAAGGCATCCCGCATGTCGCCCTCCCTTACTTTGTGGGTAATTACGACAATTTCTGCCGTTTGATTGTAAGCCCATTTTTGGAACATGGTTTCAATGCTTACTCCGTGTTCGCCCATGGTTCCGGCAATTGCGGCTAGAACACCCGCTTTGTCGGCGACCTCTAAACGCAGGTAAAACTGATGATGATTCTCTAATGCAGACTGTACCTCTTTTTTAGCATAACAGTCTACCAGAAATTTGCCGCGTGTGCCTGCATGGAAATTCCGCACTGCTTCCACAATGTCACCAACTACGGCGCTGGCGGTCGGCAGCTGTCCCGCTCCAAGTCCAAGGAACATGGCCTCTCCAATCGCATTTCCGCGAACAAAAATCGCATTATACGCACCGTTCACAGAAGCAAGAGGGTGCGCCAGAGGAACAAGTGCCGGAAAAACCTGTGCGGAAATTTTACCCGTGTCTTTTTCTTGGGCAGAACCAATTAATTTGATTGCGTACCCCAATTGCTTTGCGTGTTCAATATCTGTCGAGGTAATGGAAGTGATGCCTTCCACATCGACATCCGGAAAATTCACCCTTGAGTTAAAAGCCAGTGAGGCGACAATCGCAATCTTTCGTCCTGCGTCCCACCCCTCCACATCGGAGGCCGGATTCGCTTCCGCATATCCAAGCTCCTGGGCTTCTTTCAACGCATCTTCGAATGAAACTCCCAGTTGGCTCATCCGGGTAAGAATAAAATTGGTCGTACCATTTACAATTCCCATCACTTCATTGATCCTGTTCCCTGCCAAATCCTTGCGAAGAGGACGAATAATCGGAATCCCGCCGCCTACGCTTGCCTCATACAGGAAATCACATCCGTTTTCAGTTGCGGCAAACGTTAACTCATCGCCGTGTTCCGCTATCAAATCTTTGTTTGCGGTTACTACACTCTTTCGGTTTCGGAACGCAGTCAGCAAAAGATCCTTTGTTCCTTCGATTCCACCCATTACTTCTACGATAATATCAATGTCAGGATCGTTCACCACTGCCTGAGCATCGGTCGTTAACAGTTCAGTGGGAACGTCCACCAGTCGTTCCTTTTCAAGGTCCCGCACCACGATCGACTTGATATGGATCGGGAGCCCTGTCCGTTTCTCCAATTCTTCTCCATTTTCCCGAAACACCTGGACTACACCGGAACCCACCGTACCTAAGCCAAGCATCCCAATTTTAACCTGTTGCTTCATGTCTCCAACTCCCCATATGTTGTCTCTCTACGAAAGACATAAGTCTTTAATTAGGAGACAGTATATAACAGGTTCCGATCCTTGGCAATAGAAAATTTATTCAAGCCGCCAAAATTTGCTGACCCAGAGATCCAGTTACGCTTTAAGAATTCGCAAAACAAAAAGCCTTCACCGAGAAAACAGGTGCGCTGATTCTCCAGGGAACGGGAATGGGAGAACAACACATCCGTTTAAACGGGAAGACTTTTGTTCGCACAACCGGAAGCCGGTAGCGACCAGGTTTCTTACTCACCTAGTTTTAAGAAACCTTGGTCGTGTGCGTCATTATTAGGTTGTCTTTGGGTTCATTATAGACAAGCTGTTATTTTTCGTCAACTTTTGTCGTTAATCTTTTACTTCTGCCTTCGCCAAATCTTCCAACGGAAGAAGCAATGCAGAGATGTCCTTCGGGCCATGACCGGCATTTCGGGCCTCTTGAAAAATCTGTTCCGCCAGGTTCGCAGCCAATAACCGGACTCCTTCCTGCCGCCCCATATCGTTTGCAAGCATCAGATCTTTATGCAGCAAATCGATCGTAAACTTCGGGGAAAAATCCCTTTTCAAAATGCATTCCGGAACCGTTCGATGCAGCGCGTAACTGTTTCCCGTAGATGTAGAAATTATGTCATAAAGAGCCCGTGGGTTGACGCCCATTTTGCTGCCCAATACAAACCCTTCCGAAATCGCGGATTGGGTGACCCCGATTATGAGCTGATTAATTAATTTCGCAATATTGCCTGCTCCCGATGCCCCCATAAGACGGATATTCTCACCCATTGCCCGCAATACTGGCAGCATCGCCTCATATGTATCATTGTCTCCTCCGACCATAATCGTTAACGTGGCGGCTTCAGCCCCCATTGGCCCTCCGGAGAGTGGTGCATCGAGGTATCCCACATCCATCGTTTTTGCCAGATCGTACATTTTACGGCTTGTATACGGAGATACGGTGCTGTGATCGATGATGACCAGACCTTTTTTTGCAGAAGACAAAAGCCCGTTTTCACCCGCCACAACCTCCTCGACAATAGCATCATTCGGTACGCAAAGCAGCACAGCGTCACAAGTGGAAGCTAATTCCCTGTATGTATCAGCCACTTGGCATCCTGCATTTAACATTTGCTCACGAACCCCAGCGCGCCGCACATACACAGCCACGTCAAAATCGGCCTTCTGCAAGTTGCGAATCATAGGGACACCCATGGTGCCTGCCCCGATAAACCCGATTTTCATATTTGGATTCCTCCCCAAGTTGTCTTACCTCTATTAACGCAAAGATCCCCCCGGAATTCAACAGGGGGGTGGAAAAATCCAGCCTATTTATTCGAAATCATGGCGTTCCAGATACATATCCGCAATATGCTGATCTTCATAGTTCATCGTAAACGAGATTTGATTCACGTCTTCGTCTTTAAAAGTCTCAAACAGCATTTCAGCTACCTCTGCCGGCTCATCTTTGTCAGGCTCGACCCAGAAGTCGACCCGGCCGGAGACCGAATCCCCAATTTCGTCAACTGAAACCATGCCGATCACATTATCAAAATCATCGTGTAGGCGATATTTTACATGATCACCTTCGTCCGACATGACGCTCAGATGATAATCCTCCGGATCAGCCTCTTCCTCCATCTCCATCTCATCATTATCGCCATCTGTGTAGAAGTCGTTTTCATAAGTTCCGTCCAACCACTCATCATTCTCCACCGGTGTATCCAACGGATCCATCTCGAGAATTTGCTCAATGTCTCCGTGCATCATCACCACAGAAGAAGTGGTGATATTCAAGGCCGCTGAGAGATGACTGATATAGGTTCGCACTTCGTCCATCACGTAGTCGAAATTTCGTTCGCTGACTTTTCCGGTGTCAATTTGTACCGTTCCTGTCAATAGATCTCCTTCCCGATACACCAAATACACATCGCCCGCCCAGTCGCCGTCGCAATAAATGCTGACTGTCTCGCCCCCGTTGGTGCGGAGCTCCGGTTTCAACGATACGACCGTCATGTGTCATCTCTCCTTCTTGGTGGAATCAAAAGCTAGTATGACCGGAAACCCCCCTGACTAAAAAGAGAATTTCTGGCAACCGGAAGGGTACACTATGAAGAAAAATCAGGAGGCGTGATTTAGTGAATTGGATCGGATGGCCGATTGAACGCATTTTGATTATGTTTGTCGGGGCCGCTTTTTTGATGATTTTTGTCCAAGTGACACTCTTTCATTACCGGCAGAATTTTCGCCATTGGTCGATGTGGATTCCCGTTCTGGCCACTCCGGCGTTCGGGGTGCTGCTGCTTTATCTCAGTATGTATAACGTTGCCTGGCTCCGGTATCTGTTGGTTGTTTTGTTGATCGTCGGAGTGGCAGCAGGAATGTTTGGGTCTTATATGCATGTGCGGGGTGTCGGTGAGCGGGTAGGCGGATATGAGCTGCGAAATTTTATGATTGGCCCTCCGCTGGTGATGCCTGCTATGGTAAGCGCAATCAGCATTCTGGGACTGATCGCTTTGCTTTGGGGGTGACGGAATGAATCCTTTTCACACACATTATCCTGACTTTGACGTAATGGATCAAAAAGAACATTGGGATCCGCACACGCGGGAAATCGTCGAAAAGCGACTGGAGCTTGGCAATTATAAAACCTTAAGCCAGCAAGAGGCCGAAACCCTTTATCAATTGTGTTCGGTTCTGCTGCATGACACGAGAGATACCATTTTGTATTATGTTGTGCACCATTTCGATAACAAACTGTCTTCCGACATAGGGGAGTCGCAGCGTAAAAAAGGGATTCCAAAGCACTCAGTGCTCATCCGGGAAGGACTTCGTGCTCTTGATCAGTACTGCACTTCCGATTACGGAGCCCTGTTTTCCGGCTTGGAGGATCACATCCAGCACATGATTGTTGACCAGCTCATGCGGGGAACTCTCCAACTTAATGCGGACGGAGTTCAGATTCCTGCCCAGGACTTATTTTCAAAACTCTTAACCGAGTCTGTCTCTGCATATTACTCACACCCGTCCATATGGTCTGAAATCGGATATGCGGGTCCTGCATATCCGCGAGGGTATGTGCGGTCTGAAATGGGTCTTACAGACCCTTGGGAGGCGAAGAGAAGGGATGCATAGTCACGATCCGATCCATCACAATGCAGACCATATGCAGGGACATCGTTTCAGTGATCTGAACCATAGGAAGTATAAGGACAATGCGGATGTCTGTATTGTGGGCGCCGGTGCCGCAGGCGGCGTCTTAGCTCACGAATTGAGCAAGGCGGGTCTGAAAGTTGTGGTCATAGAAGCCGGGCCTTTCTGGAATCCGCAAACCGATTTTGCCAGCGATGAACTATCCATGCTGCAACTTGGCTGGCAGGACACGCGAATTGTTACGGGAAACGATCCGCTGCAGATGGGACACAACAATTCGGGCAAGGGCGTTGGAGGCGGCACCACTCATTTTACAGGTGTGTTTTTAAGGTTTCACGAAAGTGATTTTCGGACGAAGACGGCAGACGGTGTGGGAGAAGACTGGCCGATCACTTACGAAGATCTGGCTCCTTATTATGACAAAATTGAAAAAGAAATCGCCGTGTCAGGCCCTAAGCATTTTCCGTGGGGACCATTTCAAGGACCGTACCCATTTCCGGAGCGAGAACCAATCAGTGCAAATGCCGAGATGTTCAGAATCGGCTGTGAAAAATTGGGGATCCGCAGCGTGGTGGCTCCGCTTGCAATCAACTCGGCTCCATTTGACGGTCGCCCGCCTTGTATTAACCGTGGGTTCTGCAACCAGGGATGTATGCCTAACGCAAAATTCAGCACATTGATTCACCACATTCCCAAAGCCATTCAAAACGGTGCAGAAGTGCTTACGGACTGCATGGTCACACAAATCCTAACTGATTCACACGGTCGGGTAACGGGAGTCACGTTTGTTCATGAAGGGAAAACGTATGAACAAAACGCTCGTGTTGTGATGCTCGCAAACTTTGTCGTCGAAACACCGCGTCTGTTGTTACACTCTGCCAACGCACAATTTCCGGATGGGCTCGCGAACAGCAGCGGTTGGGTCGGTAAAGCCATCATGCCCCATAGCAGCCACGATGTGTACGCGAAATTCGAACAGGAAATCCGGTTATACAAAGGAACTCCGGTCCTCGCCACAACGCAGGAATTTTACGAGACGGACCGGGAACGTGGATTTGCTAGAGGATATACTCTCCATGCCCACGGCTCCCGGCCGATGGAAATGGCGAAAGGAATTGCGAAAAGCACAAATTTGTGGGGAGAGAAACTCCGTAAAGTCATGTTGGATTACAATTTCTACGGTCGGGTTACATTAGTTGGAGAAGTGCTCCCCAACCCGGACAACCGCGTTACACTTTCGGATGAGAAAGATGAATACGGAATCCCCATTCCTGAAATATCTTTTTCCTACGGGGAAAACGACAAAAAGCTGATTGCTCACGCCGTGGGAAAAATGCAGGAAATTCTGGTGGCAGCCGGCGGAAAGCCTGAATTCATTACGGACGACACAGCACATTTAATGGGTGGGTGCAGGATGGGGAACGATCCTTCTTCTTCGGTTACCAATTCCTTCGGTCAGACGCACGACATTCCCAATCTGTTTATCTGCAGTGCAAGTCTGTTTGTGACCTCCGGCGGGGGAAACCCAACCAATACGGTGATGGCTCTCGCAGCCAGAACGGCTGAGTATCTGAAAGAGCAAATGAGCCGGCATGAAATCTAAAAAAACGTACTCAGAATATGCGAGATCCGCACGTAACCGAGTACGTTTTTTCCTGGTCCAGTTGAACATACAAGTTCTAATAAGGCCGTTGTTCCAAACGGCGTACGCGACGTTCCAGTTCTTGAATTTCCCGATTCTTTTGATCCACTTCCGCCTCCAACCTGGCTACTTGACGCTCCAAACGATCCACCCGTTGTTCCAATCTGCCTCCCGGAAAAGGTGGAAACGGCGGGAAAGGCGGAAACGGATAGGGATAAGGGTATTGGCCAAAAGTTTGCGGCTGCACCTGACGATAAACAGGAAACAAGCGTATACCTCCTTCGATACCCCAGGAAAGTGAAGGTAAGCAAGGCACTCCCCCACCAAAACTTTATTGGGGGAGTCCATGTTTGATAGAACATGATTCTGTGTGGGCTTGAACTTTGGGTAGTTGCTTCACTATACACGGTATGTGCGGATGGAGGCTTTTGCCTGCTTTCCGGGAAAAATGTGTGTTCGCCCAGACTAGACCTTGAGAACCGCACCTGTATTGGCCGATGTGACCAGCTTGGAATAGCGCGCCAACCATCCGGTTTTCACTTTCGGTTCCGGTTCCACCCACTCAGCACGTCTTTTCGCAAGCTCTTCGTCACTGAGTTTGACTTCGATAATCCGTTCATCTACATCAATCACTACAACGTCTCCGTCTCGCAGCAGCGCTATAGGTCCGCCTGCCGCCGCTTCCGGCGAGATATGACCCACGCTGATTCCACGGCTGGCACCTGAGAAACGGCCATCCGTGAGCAGTGCCACACTGGAACCAAGTCCCATACCTGCAATCGCGGAAGTGGGCGCCAGCATTTCTGGCATGCCCGGTCCGCCTTTCGGTCCTTCGTAGCGAATCACAACCACGGAACCTTCTTTTACCTGGCCGGACATAATCCCTTCCAATGCTTCTTCCTGCGAATTGAAAATGATACAAGGCCCTTCATGACGCTTTACTTCAGTCGCACCGCTTTTTATAATAGCTCCGTCCGGCGCTAGATTACCCGTCAGCACACGCAGGCCGCCCTGATGACTGTGCGGATTTTCCACCGTCATGATGACTTCAGGGTCTTGAATATCCGCATCGGCAATATTGTCACCGAGAGTTGTACCAGTAACCGTGATGCGGTCCAGATGGAGTGCTCCCTCTTTTTTGCTCAGTTCCTTCAAGATCGCACTGATTCCGCCAGCCCGGTGAATATCTTCCATGTGCCAGTTTGATGCGGGACTAACTTTACAAATATGAGGAACACGGCGAGAAACTTCATCAATTCGGGACATCGGATATTCAATTCCGGCTTCCCGGGCAATTGCCAAGGTGTGCAGAACGGTATTTGTGGAACCGCCCATTGCCATGTCCAGGGCAAACGCATCGTCGATTGCTTCGAGAGTGACAATATCACGCGGTTTGATATCCTTTTCAATCAAAAGTTTAAGACTTTCAGCCGCACGAGCAATCAGCTCTTTACGAGCCGGATCCGTCGCCAGAATGGAGCCGTTTCCGGGAAGTGCGATTCCCAGCACTTCACACAGGCAATTCATAGAGTTGGCGGTAAACATGCCGGAACAAGAACCGCAAGAAGGACATCCGTTATCCTCAATATCCTTCAGATCCTCTGCGGTAATTTTGCCTGCCTGATACGCTCCTACACCTTCAAAGACCGAGCTGAGGTCCACCACTTGGCCTTTGCTGGTTTTCCCGGCAGCCATAGGTCCACCAGAGATAAACACGGTCGGAATGTTGATCCGCATAGCAGCCATCATCATACCTGGTGTAATTTTGTCGCAGTTTGGAATGCAGATCATACCGTCAAACCAGTGGGCATTCACAACCGTTTCCACCGAATCCGCGATTAATTCACGGCTCGGAAGTGAATACCGCATGCCAATGTGCCCCATCGCAATGCCATCATCCACGCCGATTGTATTAAATTCAAACGGAACCATTCCAGCCGCACGAACAGCTTCTTTTACGAGTCTGCCAAATTCATTTAAATGCACGTGTCCCGGAATGATTTCCACAAAGGAATTGCATATCGCAATAAATGGCTTGTCAAAGTCCTCGTCTTTCAATCCGGTTGCTTTTAAAAGGCTTCGATGCGGTGCCTTATCAAATCCTTTTTTGATCATATCACTTCTCATAGTTTCGCCCTCTCCCAAGTTCGATAATCTGTGCTACACCGTGTTTTCTTTCTATTCAGGATTTTAATAATAGTAACAAAGCGAATAGAATCTGACAAGTGTAAATGAAAAAACGTCTAGTCATCGACTAGACGCGAGTTTTAACATAGTTTGGCATGCAGGTAAAGCTATAAGCCACATTCTGTTCTCTTGTGCTGCAAACGGCCGCCAACCTCGCACTTGAGTGTAATCATCTATCTATCGCGGTTCGCGATCCGCCCTTCCGTTCGGATTCCTTCCGGGCAGTTCCCCTACCATAATTTGGGTTTCTCGCAGATGGGGTTTACCTCGTTCCACTCTCCTCGTTTCCAAGGAGACTTCGTCACTGTGGCACTTTCAGGCTATTCGGAGCATATCCCGAAGGACGTAGCTCCTTTCACCGCCGTCAGTCCAGTCGAAACCAGACTGCCCTGACTTATGAATTGGTCAGGCATCCGAACTCCGGGCATCACAGCCCGGGCGAGTGTGGACTTTCCTCACCGGTGTATCACCAGCGCGATTACTCACTTTAACCTGCGTTTTCGTTCACAATTGAACAAGTTTTATCTTAACAAAATCGAGAACAAGCTTCAACTGAAGTTCTCGAACAAAACAAAACAAAAATGAGGATTAAAAAGCGCTTTAGCCAAGAAGCCAAAGCGCTCTACGCCTAGCAACGACCTACTCTCCCAGGGCTCGTGCCCAAGTACCATCGGCGCTGGAGAGCTTAACTTCCGT
>NZ_JBHSHC010000141.1:0-15041 GCF_042652925.1 Effusibacillus consociatus | reverse complement strand
CCATCCCGAAAAAAGCAAAATAAGGGTCTGAAAGCCCCTTAAAGTTGCTGAAAGCCTCTTAAAGTGGTTGCTGAAACTCCTTTGAAGGCTCTGAAAGTCCTGAAAAGGGTCTGTAAATCCCTGATGAGGTCTGCAACCCCTTGTGGGTCTGACGGATGGATGGAAGCAAGTCGTACAACATCCCTGTATGTCTAGTGACAATGGCGGAGAGGACACACCCGTTCCCATCCCGAACACGGAAGTTAAGCTCTCCAGCGCCGATGGTACTTGGGCACGAGCCCTGGGAGAGTAGGTCGTTGCTAGGCTGTTTATTTTGTACATGTCCCAAAAGGTAGAATTCTTTTTTGTCCCAGTAGCTCAGTTTGGATAGAGCAACGGCCTTCTAAGCCGTGTGTCGGGAGTTCGAATCTCTCCTGGGACGCCAGTATCTCTCTTTGGGACGACGTTGGCTCGAATGGCGGAATCGGCAGACGCAACAGACTTAAAATCTGTCGGGAGGATCTCCCGTGCCGGTTCAAGTCCGGCTTCGAGCACCATTTATCTTTCTTTACACTTATGAGCCATTAGCTCAGTCGGTAGAGCACCTGACTTTTAATCAGGGTGTCGATGGTTCGAGTCCATCATGGCTCACCACAACAAAGCGTTAAAAACTTGTGCCCTTAGCTCAGCCGGATAGAGCGTTTGACTACGAATCAAAAGGTCGGGAGTTCGAATCTCTCAGGGCACGCCACTACATCCTTCACAGTATCTAGATTCATCGAGGGGAGTCCTAAAATTTCCATCTTTTGGCGCGTTGGAGAAGCGGCTTAACTCACCGCCCTTTCAAGGCGGCATTCACGGGTTCGAATCCCGTACGCGTCACCAAATATGTCACCCTGGAATCCTTTATCGGTGTTTCGGGGCCTCCACGACATGGCGAGACTTATGCTTTAGCATTTAGCGAGACCTTGCGCGGCCTAGCCGCGGTTCCCGTTGTTTGCTGCTCTGTCACGTCACTTCGTGGGCTTTCTGGAGGCTTAGCTCAGCTGGGAGAGCATCTGCCTTACAAGCAGAGGGTCGGCGGTTCGATCCCGTCAGCCTCCACCATTGTTTGTCCTCAACTGCAGCGTACTATGTTTCCCTGCGTTGTGCACGCGGAGACAATCATACATTGCCAGCGTAGCTCAGCAGGTAGAGCAACTGACTTGTAATCAGTAGGTCGCGGGTTCGATTCCTGTCGCTGGCTCCATGTCATTTGGAGGGATACCAAAGTGGCCAAATGGGGCGGACTGTAAATCCGTTGGCTTCGCCTTCGAAGGTTCGAATCCTTCTCCCTCCACCATTAATTCTTGAGTTCTTGGAACGAACTCTGGAAATCTGTTGTGTCCCTGCTAAATTACTTGGCTCTTTTTAGAATGTTTCCGGGGTCCCCAGAAAGTACTCGGAATAAGCTGCAACGCATTTACTTCACTTTTTGGGGTATATTCTAGGGGCATAGTTCAGTTGGTAGAACGGCGGTCTCCAAAACCGCATGTCGTGGGTTCGAGTCCTGCTGCCCCTGCCAATTTCTTTAAATTTTATATGGTGGGTGTGGCGAAGTGGTTAACGCACCGGATTGTGGCTCCGGGACTCGTGGGTTCGATTCCCATCACTCACCCCATTCATACCTCTCAAAGTTTGAGGAGCATTTATCTGTCGTTTGCGCAGAATATTTTTGGGCCGGAGTGATGGAATTGGCATACGTGCACGACTCAAAATCGTGATTTTGTGGGTTCGAGTCCCACCTCCGGCACCAACGATTGTATTGATTTGGCTCGGTAGCTCAGTCGGTAGAGCAGAGGACTGAAAATCCTCGTGTCGGCGGTTCGATTCCGTCCCGAGCCACCATCAACAAGTTATTCAGCTCATATGGCACCATAGCCAAGTGGTAAGGCAGAGGTCTGCAAAACCTTTATTCCCCGGTTCAAATCCGGGTGGTGCCTCCAACTGTGCGGGCCTATAGCTCAGCTGGCTAGAGCGCACGACTGATAATCGTGAGGTCGGTGGTTCGAGTCCACCTAGGCCCACCAAATAGAAGCACGCTGGCATTTAAGCGTGCTTTTTTGCATTTTTGGGGACCGGCTTTGTGATGGTGTCACCCTTTTATTGACGCCAACCATTCATCATAACAAGAGTCGCACAACAGCTCATTGCGTTCCTCATTTCCTTCATAAAAAGTGACCGAGTGCGGCTTGTCGATCTCGTGCTCACAATGATAACATGTGTCGTTCATTCACAGTTCCTCCCCGTGGAGATTGAACCCTTGCTTACGGAAGGGTGTTCTGTTATGTAGTTTTAACCGGTTGCACCGTTAATTCCCCTGGTAAATGTACCCATTCAAAAGAATAGGGCCGTGCACACGGGACATACCTTTCGGTGGTCAGCCATATAATCTTTTTGGGATCTGGGAAGGGAGGGATTGAGGATGTCCGCCAGAATCCATGTGTTTAGTCTAGGTTCTGTTGTCACGGCGGTTCTCGTCAGCCTGTCCTGAATCTGTTCGTTGATTTTGGTTCCGCTCAGTTTGGGTGGCATTTCAAGTGCGTGGCTTGTCTTTGCAAGCACCTACAAGGTGCATCTGTTTATCGCTACGATTGTTTTCACCGGGTTGGCTCATTTCTATATATTGAGCCGGAAAGATGCAAGACCCGGCGTGAAGAAGCTGTTATGGCTGTCGACTCTCACCTCTTTTGCGTTATTGCTGTACTCAATCCTAAATGGGATCTTCTAAGGTGGATCGATTGTTTGCGGTCCGCTTTTTTTGAGCGGGTGAGCAGAAGATGGCACACGAAATCCTCGAGTCCACATAGTCGAATCACCAGATCAAGCAATGGTCCTGTTGACCCCGCTTCATTCGGAAATTCTGATGCATCCTGATTGAGCCTGCTTCAGCAGCAGAAATAGCGCGAGTTATGAACGAAACTCCATAACGTGTGAAGTATCAGAGGACACGGACCGGGATTATTATATGTCGGCTCAAGAAGCGAAAGAGTATCGGATGATCGACAAAGTGATCGAGAAGGTCTAAAATTCAAGAAGGGAAAACTATTGGGAAGAGGGCTCAAAATGCAGGCGATCATTCTTGGCATACTGGCGTCTTTATTTTTTGCCGTAACTTTCGTGCTGAATCGGGCGATGGATCTCCAGGGCGGCAGCTGGATTTGGAGCGCTTCCTTGAGATATTTTTTTATGGTGCCGTTTTTGTTATTGATTGTTGCGGTACGTGGCAATTTGGTTCCCTTATTGCAAGACTTAAGGAAACGACCGTGGGTTTGGATCACTTGGAGCTTTGTCGGGTTTGGTCTGTTCTATGCACCTCTGTGCATTGCGGCCGCATATGGACCTTCATGGTTACTTGCTGGAACCTGGCAAATTACGATTGTTGCCGGTTCCTTGCTGGTGCCCTTTTTGGGGCAAAGAATTCCGGTTCGGGGCCTGATGATGTCGCTTATTATTCTCATTGGCGTAGGCTTCATGCAGGCGCAAGAGGCGGGGCACGTTGGCGCGAGTGAGCTGCTTTTTGGTATCCTGCCGATACTTGTGGCCGCATTTGCCTATCCTTTGGGAAATCGAAAGATGATGGACGCTTGTGAAGGAAGATTGGATGCCTATCAACGAGTCCTTGGGATGACCCTTGCGAGTATGCCGCTGTGGATCATTTTATCGATTTATGCTCTGTTTTCAGTCGGAGCTCCAAGTGGAGGGCAAACGGTTCAAACACTGATCGTGGCAATCAGTTCCGGTGTGATTGCAACCGTGTTGTTTTTTAAAGCCACAGACCTTGTTCGCGGGAATGTGCAAAAGCTCGCGGCGGTAGAAGCCACTCAAGCTGGAGAAGTGATTTTTGCGGTGGCAGGTGAATTGTTGATTTTGTCAGGTTCTGTTCCGTCCGCTTGGTCGGTGGCTGGAATGTGTCTCGTAATGACCGGTATGGTGCTTCACAGTTATGTATCCCATGCAAAAGAGATAAAATTGCCGCAACAAAATATTGGCGCTTAGGTTTAACGGAAGTTCTAGCCCTCGACCATTGAGGGCTTTTTGTTAATCTTTTCATGTCATCAATGCTCACATGTTACGTTGACAAAGCTAACATTATAATGGTAATCTAAGATAAATTGATTTAAGGGAGAGAGAAACGTGGACCTGCAAGCTTTGTCGTTGGGGATGAATACAATCTGGGTAGTTTTGACTGCGGCTATGATCTTCCTGATGGAGGGTGGATTTGCTCTCCTGGAGGCAGGGTTTGTCCGGTCAAAAAATAATGTCTCGATTATCATGAAAGTATTTGTTGACATGGTGTTTGGCGTTCTCGCATTTTTCGCCGTTGGATTCGGAATCATGTTTGGGGTTGATAAACTGGGGCTGTTCGGTACGAATGGATTTGCCCTGCAGGGAAGTCTCGAACACCTCGGATTATCGGTGCCATCTGAAGCGTTTTGGTTGTTTCAAGCGGCATTCGTAGTGGCAGCCATTAGTATCGTGAGCGGTGCGATTGCGGAACGAATGAATTTTAAGGCTTATATTCTTTTTGCGGTTGTAATGGCCGCTGTTATATATCCGCTGTCTGGACATTGGGTTTGGGGAATAGACGGCTGGCTGGCAAAATTGGGGATGAAAGACTTCGCCGGTTCCGCGGCAATCCATGCGATGGCAGGTTTTGCAGCTCTGGCCGCTGCACGTTTGGTCGGGGCTCGGATCGGAAAGTTTAATGAAGATGGCACGGTAAACGTGATTGCTCCGAGCAATCTGCCGCTGGCAGCAATGGGGACGTTTGTGTTGTGGTTTGGTTGGTTCGGATTTAACGCCGGGAGCACGCTGAATGCTACGGCTTCCAATATTGGTTCGATCGCATCTGTGACTTTGCTTGCATCTGCAGCAGGTGGAGCTTCGGCAATGTTGTACACACTGTTTAAAACGGGAAAAGCCGACCCTGCCTTTACCATTAACGGTGTACTCGCGGGATTGGTTGCAATTACTGCCGGGTGTGCGTTTGTAGGTCCTTTCAGTGCATTAGTCATTGGAGCATTTGCGGGAGTCCTTATGATTTGGGCAACCGGTTGGGTCGATCGCATGAAGGTGGATGATCCGGTTGGAGCGGTTGCGGTTCATGGATTTAACGGGGCATTTGGAGCTATAGCGGTAGGTTTGTTTGCGATTGACGGCGGACTGTTGACCACGGGCGGTTGGAATCTGTTGGGAGCGCAGGTTTTGGGAACAGTCGTTGTGAGTGTATGGGGCTATCTTGCAACAGCCGGAACACTGAAACTGATTGATAAAGTCGTTTCTATCCGAGTGTCGGTGGAAGAGGAACTGGCAGGATTGGATCTCAGTTACCATGGAACAGCAGCATACAGTGAACTGAATGCGGATATGCCTGCGTTTCCGCTTGAAGTACCGCAGATACAGCAGGGAAAAGGCAGCGAAGCAGTCAGAGTCTAAAAAGATAGGTGTTCAATAACACCTGTCTCTATTTACAAGCCAAGCATTCGAAGCTCTTGCTTGACCCACTGATTGATTTTGTGAACAGATGTTTCTGAAAGCTTGTCATTTTCCTGAATCAGGATTGGGCCCACGGGGCTGGCTGTCACGCAAAACAGGTTATTCAAAACATTCCGGTACCTGCCGTATGTACGAAGCATAAACAGTGTATTCGGGGTTTTCGCTTCAAAAAACAACATCACATGCTGCCCGTTCGATAGCGACACGACGTTGGATTTGGAAGCCGTTTTTTTCTCTTGATTAATATAGCCGGCATGGATGGACAATCCGGGATCACTGTAGAATTCTTTAAGGAGAATGACTTCGTACACTTGGATCCGCCTTTCAGGTAACATTATTCAAATTGTACCTGAAAGGGCACAATTCGTACAGATTAAAAAACCCGTCGGCCACCATTGGCCGGGCGGGTTTTCGCATTCTTATCCCACTTCCATATATTTTGTGAGCTGCTCTTCGGTAATTCGGCTTCCTACGAGGAATTCACCAAATTCTCCGTAACGGGCGCTGACTTCGTCAAACCGCATTTCGGTCACAATCTTTTTGAATTGGATCGGATCGTCAGCGAAGAGCGTGACACCCCATTCCCAATCATCGAATCCGGTGGAACCGGAAATAATTTGGGTGATTTTTCCCGCGTATTTGCGGCCGGTCATGCCATGCGCTTTCATCAGTTCGCGGCGTTGTTCCATCGGGAGCATGTACCAGTTGTCGTTGCCTTCCCGTTTTTTGTTCATCGGATAGAAGCAAACGTTGTTCGTCTTTGGTAAAATCGGATACAGCCGATTTTGGACAACCGGATCTTCATATGGGTCGACTCCTTCTTTTGGCAGATAGTTGCCCAATTCTACAACAGATACATAGGAGTAGCTCGGAATGAGGAATTCGGCAAAACGGGTTTTGTTTAGAGCCGTTTCGGTCTCACCCAGTTCTTCCAAGGTGGGACGAAGGTTCAGGAAAAGCAGATCTGCCTTTTGTCCGACGATGGTGTACCATCCGGTGCTTCCTTTTTTCTGCTCCTCAACAGAACTCCATTCCCGGAGCAGAGTGAGCAGCTCATCGAGAACGGACTGACGTTCTTCTGTATTCAGAGCTTTCCAGCTCGCCCAGTCAATCGTGCGGTAATCGTGGAGGACGTACCAGCCGTCCAATGTATGTAACACTTCGCTCATATCGGATTCACTCCTTGTGTTTGATGTTTCGGGATTAAGTATACCATACTGCGGATGAGCTTCAATAATGGCGTCACAAGAAGTTCATTTGCTTAGAATACTTCTTTAAGGTATAACAAAGATGGACTCTAAAATTGTAAAGTGGTGAAATTATGACTTTTAACGATAATTTTTTGCGTGCTTGTCGAAAAGAACCTGTGGATCACGTTCCCGTGTGGTATATGCGGCAAGCCGGCCGTTACCAGCCAGAATACCGAAAAGTTCGTGAGAAGTACAGCTTAATGGAAATTTGTGAACTCCCGGAGGTATGTGCGGAAGTAACCCTTCTCCCGGTCCGTCAGCTGAACACGGATGCGGCGATACTATTTTCCGACATTATGATTCCGGTGAAAGCGATGGGAATTGATGTAGATATAAAGGGTGGCTACGGTCCTGTTATCGCAAACCCGATCAAAGAAGCTGCGGATGTGCAGCGTCTTCGGGACTTGGATCCGGAGGCCGATCTTCCAAAAACGATGGACACGATACGCATTCTGCACCGGGAACTGAATGTGCCGTTGATCGGATTCGCAGGAGCACCGTTTACACTGGCCAGTTATATGATTGAGGGTGGCCCTTCCAAGAACTACTATAAAACCAAGCAGATGATGTATGCTGCACCGGAAGTATGGAATGCGTTGATGGACAAGCTAGGCGACATGATCATTACATATATGAAGGCCCAGGTGAAGGCAGGAGCCCAAGCAGTCCAGATATTTGACAGCTGGATCGGCAGCTTGTCGCCAAGTGATTATCGCCGGTATGTGTTTCCGACCATGAAAAAGATTTTCGAGGCGCTCAAGGGAATAGGAGCTCCTACTATTTACTTTGGCATTAATACCGGGGAATTGTTGTCTGTGTGGAAGGAGCTTCCCGTCGATGTGATCGGTGTGGACTGGCGTGTTCCTCTGGATTCCGCTCGGGCCCGTGTCGGATCCGACTTTGCTCTTCAGGGCAACTTGGATCCCGCCCTGCTGCTTGCTCCATGGGATGTGATCGAGCGGAACGCGAAGGAAATCCTGGATATGGGAATGGCGCAACCCGGCTATATTTTCAATCTCGGGCATGGTGTCTTCCCGGAAGTGAAAGGCGAAACTCTGCAAAAACTGACCGAATTCGTTCATCAATACAGCTCTTCGAAATTGAAGAGGTAGTGAGGCGATTCCAATGAGCAAAAAAGCAGTGGGCGTCCTGGCAATGGCCTACGGGACGCCTTCCAGTTTGGATGAGGTAGAAGAATACTACACCCACATTCGCCGTGGCCGGAAACCTTCTGAGGACCAATTGGCGGAGTTGGTTGAAAGATACAAAACCATCGGTGGCTTGTCCCCGCTGAACGAGATTACCCGTAAACAGACGGAAGGACTCGAACGGATCCTTAACGACAACGGGGGCGATATGACATATCGGGTTTATATCGGGATGAAGCACGCAAAACCGTTTATTGAGGATACGGTCAAGCAAATGGTGAAGGATGGGATTCAGGAAGCTGTCGGATTCGTCTATGCACCCCATTATTCAGCCATGAGCATTGGCAGTTATATTTCCGCTGCAAAAAAAGGGGCTGAGCAGCACGGTGGCCCTGAATTTTCATTTGTACACCAGTGGCACATGCAGCCGCAGTTTCTGCAAGCAGTGACAGAAAGGCTGCGGTACGCATTTGCCCAATTCCCTGAAGAGGAGAGGGATCAGGTTCGTTTGCTGTTTACAGCACACAGTCTGCCGGAACGAATCTTGGAGATGAACGATCCCTATCCGGAACAATTGCGGGAGACCGCTGCCGAATTGGCGAAGAGAATCGAACATTCCAATTGGGGAGTGGCATGGCAAAGCGCGGGACGAACACCTGAACCGTGGCTCGGACCCGATGTCCTGGATGTGCTGCGTGACTTGGCCGACCAGGGAACCCGATCCGTTGTGATTTGCCCGGTGGGTTTTGTGGCAGACCATCTGGAGGTTCTTTACGATATCGATGTAGAGTGCCAGGTGTTAGCGAAAGAAGTTGGACTCAAAGTGGTCCGCACCGAGATGCTGAATGCGGCTGAAGATTTTCTGCAGGCGTTGGCGACAGTCGTTCGGGATCATACGAAAAAGGATTGATCGGTGTGACGGGTGAAAAAACGGTCATTGTAATCGGTGGAGGCATCACAGGTTTAAGCGCTGCCTATTATTTGCAAAAACAGGCTCGCGAGACAGGAATTTCGCTTCGCGTTCTTTTGTTTGAGCGGGATGCGCGGGTTGGAGGAAAAATTGAAACTGAAGTATTCAATGGTTTCGTTGTGGAAAAAGGTCCGGATTCGTTTCTTGCCCGAAAAACGGCCGCGGTCAATTTGTGCCGTGAACTCGGATTGGAAGATGATCTTGTAGGTACAAACCCGGATAACAAGCAAACCTACATTTTGCACAAGGGCAAATTGCATCGAATTCCGGCCGGGTTAAATATAGGAATTCCCACTCAGTTCCTTCCTTTTGCCACAACCGGCCTGCTTTCCATGTCAGCCAAGGTGCGCGCTGCCATGGATTTGGTAATGCCGCGGAGTAAAGTTACGGGGGATCAGTCCCTCGGAGGGTTTCTTGCCCGAAGACTGGGTGACGAAGTGGTAGATCACATGGCGGAACCGCTTCTGGCCGGGATTTATGCAGGGAATTCCCGCAACCTGAGTTTACGGGCCACTTTTCCACAGTTTGAGTCGCTTGAGAAAAAACATGGCAGTCTGATACTTGGTATGTTGGCCCAAGCGAAACAAGCCCACGCCAACCAGTCTCTGCCCCACTCGATGTTTTTGTCATTGCGTGGGGGCCTGATTCAACTGGTGGATAAATTGGCGGAGGTTCTCGGTCCGGAGGTCATCAGGACTTCGATCGGTGTACGGGAGATCAAAAAGGGGACAAATGAAAACAATCAACCTCCCTATGAGCTGATTTTGGAGAACGGAGACAAATTTGAAGCAGATGCGGTAGTGGTGACTGTTCCAGCTTTTGAATCTGCCCGAATGCTGCCGCAATCCTTTGAACCTGCTGCGACGTTAGAGAAAATTCCTTATGCATCCGTCGCAACTGCGGTCATGGCGTTTCCCGCCGCTTCCATTACCTATCCGCTGGATGGTACCGGTTTTGTAGTACCGAAGAAAGAAGGACGAACCATCACTGCCTGCACCTGGGTTTCTTCCAAATGGATGCATACAGCTCCGCCGGATCAAGTATTGATTCGCTGTTACGTAGGGCGGGCCGGAGATGAGGAGATCGTGGACGAGTCGGATGAATCCATTCTCACAAAGGTTCGGCAAGATCTGAAGGACATCATGGGAATCGAGGCCGAGGCGATTTATACAAGTATTACCCGCTGGCGGAAGTCAATGCCGCAGTACACGGTAGGACATCTGGATCGTTTGAATGCGTTTGAGAAAGAAGCAACCAAGCAGCTCCCCGGATTGTTTTTTGCCGGAGCGGGCTTCACAGGCTTGGGAATTCCGGACTGTATTCAACAGGGAAAAGAGGCGGCAGCAAGAGTACTGGAGTTGAACGGTGTTTAACCGCGACGAAGATTCGATTGTTGAACCGCACCCCAAGTGAACCGCTTATGCGAATCACTTGGGGTGTTGCGATGCAGCCGATTTTTTCCGACAAAAATAAACGTTTTTCATCAAAGGATTCGACAGGTAAAATTTCGAATACTTTAAAGAGTTCAAAAGAGAGACCCATACTTCCTGAGAGAAGGGAAATGATATGAGCGGAAACTTTTTTGACACCTATAAGGAGTTTATTGTCATTCCTGCAGATGATCAAAAACAGTATGAGGAAGAATTTGCACCTGAACACTATGCCCAACATTTTATCATAACGCTTTCGCTGTATGATTCCCATATACTCTGCTGGAGGGAAGCAAGCAAATATGAAATCGAAATCGAAAAAAGCATTCAGAAGGTAGTGGAAGAATTCAATCAAGAAGAAAAGGGATCTTATCACCTTCAAATTCTTGAGCTTGACGAAGATAAGCCGTATTTTGTCCTGGCTTTATCCTGTAAAACAAAGACACAAAACGAGGAAGAAGTAAAGAATACGATTTCCTACCTTTTGGAATGGAAGCTTGCAAATGCTCTTTATGTTGGAGAATACTGGTTCCGGCTGATTGGTGAGAAAGGGAGAATAAAGCGCAAGCTTTTCAGTTTTGCATGCAAAGAATATACAGTATGCACTCCGCCAAGTCCTTCCGAAAATTCTTTGTTCAACACTTCAGAGGGAGGCAGGACCAACGAAAAAATGATCCCGCATCAACGACCGTTTAAATTCAAAGGCAAGATAATCAACAGCAGCAGAAAAAAGAAGCTTCAGAAGCAGTAAAAGTGCAATGAACTTTTCCGCGAATTTTTTGTATGGTAGAATCAGAGTAAACAGGGTGGAAAAGTGGTGATAAAAATGAAGGGGATACCGATTCCATTTGTCCGTGCGAATCAATGGTTTCTCGTTCTTTCTGTACTTGGAGTTATTATCTTCAAGCAATATTGGATTCTGGTCGTACCGTTTGGTTTGGGTCTGTACAGTTTGATTACCGGGCGGAATCCGATTTTTCGCTTAATTCCGCCGTTTCTGAGGAAGCCGTTATCTGATTACAGGATGGAAGATCCGGACCAGCAGCGATTCAACCAGTGGATAGCGGTGGTTTGTTTGGCTCTAAGTCTGATTTTCTTTATGCTTGGGATGCCCGGATTCGGATTTGCGTTTGCAGGGATGGTGGCCGTTGCGGCCCTAGTTGCAATCATGGGCTTTTGTGTAGGATGCTTCATCCGTTTCCAGTTCGTACGGTGGAAACATCGTCGCAAGCAAAAGAAGACTGTATAGCAATTAAGCAGAATGGTGCTGACTAACAAGTCAATAAAGTCATTGCTGAGAGAATGTGCGTAAATTAGGATTGGTAATACTGTCCTGACCGGTCAGTTTTATGCTAAAATATAAATAGAATTTTCGCGCATTTCAAAGGGATGGTGATTTTCATGGCTGAACTGTCTTTTTTGGAACGTTATAAAAGGGATCATCAACATCCGGTCAATAAGTTTACGCATGCCATTGGGATTCCGATGATCGTTGTGTCATTGCCGCTTTTTCTCTGGGATTGGAAGTGGGCGCTGTCGTTGTTTATCGTGGGATGGATCCTACAGTTTGTCGGCCATTACTTTGAAGGAAATCCGCCCTCCTTCTTAAAAAATCCGGTCTTCCTGCTCGTCGGTCCCTGGTGGATTGTGAAACGGTTTTGGGGGTTCATCACGGGAAAACCTTTAAAGTAACAAAAGCGGCATGCCTTGATTAAGGCAATGCCGCTTTTGTGTTGTACAGTGAAAAGAATCAGGGAAATCCCTGATCTTTTTTGAAAAGTTTTTGGGATAAAATGAACTCATCAAACAGCGAGTAAGGAGAATGACCCGTGATGAAACAAAATTCCCTGGAGTTATTACGGCGGATTTCATTCTTCCGTGATTTAAGTGACAAGGAACTAAAAAAG
Source organism: Effusibacillus consociatus (assembly GCF_042652925.1). Lineage (NCBI taxonomy): Bacteria > Bacillati > Bacillota > Bacilli > Caryophanales > Alicyclobacillaceae > Effusibacillus > Effusibacillus consociatus. The sequence goes on along the minus strand of NZ_JBHSHC010000141.1, from coordinate 2,819 downwards.
ATCGACCAGCTCTTGATCAGCCGTACAATGGCGGAACGAATGATTGTATTTATGCAGGGAGAACCCCTTGAATACGTGTATTTCATTGCTGGTGGGAAAGTGAAAATCTACCGAACGGATGAACACGGCCGTGAGCAGATTGTGAATGTCCTGCAAACTGGGGACATGTTTCCCCATGCCGGTTTTTTTCAAAATGTCGCCTATCGGGCCAATGCGGTGATGATTGAAAAAGGGGTTTTGCTCGCTCTCCCTACTTCGAGGTTCCGGCAGTGGCTTGAATCAAACCCGGCATTGTGTTTAAGGTTTATGGCAATTATGGAAAGCAAAATCATCGAGCTGCAAGGCAGGCTGGAAGAAATGGTAATGCATGATACTTTTGGCCGAGTTGTACTGCTGCTGATTCGTTTGTCCCGAATCCACGGGATCCCTGACGGGGAGTATATTCGTTTGAACGTGCCATTTACCAATCAAGAACTGGCAAATATGATCGGCACCTCCAGGGAAACCGTGAGCCGTACCCTCAGTCAATTGAAAAAGGATAAGGCACTTGAAACCACTCCGACACACCAGTTGCGGCTCCATCTTGAACGCCTTGAAAAACAGTTGCGGATTTAAGCTTGGAGGTCGGAGGGTGTGACATTTTTAACAGCCATCCGTCCGAACCGGATGTACAATCACCATGAAACCTCAAAAAAATGAAGGAGTGATTGGCATGTTTTCCAATGAAGGTTGTATGGGACATCTGGCCGGGGCCGGAATCGAAAAATACTGCACTGCCATTCAACGGCTGTTTGATGAACATCCCCCACTGCGAGCGAAAATGGAGCAATTGATATTGAAAGCAAAGCGCGTAATGAAAGAGAATGAAGATGGGGTTGCATCAGGCATTCAGGAACTGCTTGAAATGGAAAGCAGCTTTAAAGAAGAATTGGAGATTCACTCGGATAAGGAAGAAAAAGGTTTGTTTCCGCTCGTGGGCCGACATATCGGGACCCAATTCGGCCCAATCGCGGTAATGGAATATGAACACAGCGAGGCAAAGAAGAATCTGGCAGCTTTTGAGGAACTCGCACGAAATGCCCAAAATGAACCGACTCAGGAAGAAGCTGGGAGGATTACTGCTCCGCTGATTACGGCCATTCACATTCTGCTCGATCATTTTCTTAAAGAAGAAAACGTCTTATTCCCGATGGCAGAGAACATTCTTACCTCCGATGAAAAGGAGGAGTTGCTTGGAATCATTCAAGCAGGCTGACCGCTATACAAAAACCGGACCCGCATCAGCCGCGAGTCCGGTTTTTGTATGAGGTCAACTATTTTTTGTCAGCCGGTCGAAGATTTCGCATTGCTTTGAACATGAAAAGCACTAACGGGATAATACCCAGCAGGAAGAGGGAGTCTGGGATGATTCGCAGCCAGAGCAGCAAGTTCACGGTTGAATCTTGATAGAACTCGAAAGATCGGGCGGCCCAGAATCCATCTTGATAAGATTTCTTCAACTGCAGGAATCCTACAGGGAGCAAGGTGATCAGAATCATTCCTGCAAGACGGATGTTCAGCGCCCAAACGGAAAACTTCTCGAGCCTTTCACTCCACGCCTCCGGTTTTACAAGGTTTCGCATCGTGTAGAGCATGATTGCAACCGAGAAGAATCCATATACACCGACCATTGCACCATGACCATGCGTAGGTGTCAATTGCGAACCGTGTTCAAAGTAACTTACAATCGGCATGTTGATTAAGAATCCCAGTCCGCCGGCACCGGCAAGGTTCCAAATTGCTACCGAGATGAGGAAGCAGAAGGAACCTTTGTACGGGAAATCAGCGCCGCCTTCTTTCATCATCTTATATTGACCCCATGCTTCGAGAATCAAGAGAGTCAACGGGATTACTTCCAATGCCGAAAATACGGCCCCAAGCGCGAGCCAGAAATCGGGAGCCCCAATCCAGTAGTAATGGTGACCTGTACCTATTACACCGCTTCCCAGCAGGATTATGAACTGGAAGAGAAGAGCGCGTACCGTGGATTGTCTGGTTACGAGCCCCATTTGAACCATTAAAAATCCGATCACAACAACCGCGAATACTTCGAAAATCCCTTCCACCCAAAGGTGAATGATCCACCAACGCCAGTAGTCGGCATACGTGAGATGTGTGCCCGGATTAATGAAGAACGCGAAGAGGTAGAAGAATACCACCGCAATGGAACTGTAGAATAACAGGTGAACCAGCCCGCCCTTGTCGGTTTCCGACTTCAGAGCATCTTTCAAACCGCGTCCCACAATGAACAACCAAATTGCAAGACCTGTTGCCAACAGTATCTGCCAGATGCGTCCGAGCTCAAGATATTCCCAACCTTGATGTCCGAGCAAGAACCATAAGTTTCCGAGATATCCTTTCACACCAAGCCATTCACCGACCATGCTGCCGGCAACCACAATAATCAAAGCCCCGAACAAAATATCTACCAGAATCCCTTGTCCTTTTGGCTCTCGGCCGCTTACTAGCGGAGCCACATAAATTCCCATAGCCAACCAGGCGGTAGCAATCCAGAAGATTGCGAGTTGAAGGTGATAGCCTTTGGCCACACCGAACGGCAGAAGAGTGGAGATGTCGTACCCGTAAAAGCCGTTTCCTTCCACATAATAGTGGGCGAGAACTGCTCCAAGCAGTGCCTGAACAAGGAACAGCAGCGTAACGACTAAAAAGTACTTGGCCGCTTTTCGCTAGCTTGGGTAAATCGTTAGGTTCTTAAATTCAAAGATCTTCGAAAAGTGGAAAGAAACTCGTAAAAACCTTGAAAAGACAGCGTTAAAGCA
>NZ_JBHSHC010000140.1:0-25898 GCF_042652925.1 Effusibacillus consociatus | reverse complement strand
CTAGTGGTTGGTAACTACAAACCCCCACAGTGGACTTTCACCACCTAGTTAATCGCCATGCGTGGCGCACCAGAAAAAAGCCACCAGACGGTGGCTTTCGACTTAATTGGCATATGCTTTTTGCTTTTCGTAACGATCCCGCTCATTCTTCTTCAAATATTTCTTGCGGAGACGAATCGATTGGGGCGTGATTTCACAATATTCATCATCGTTCAGGTATTCAAGTGACTGTTCCAACGACAGAATGCGTGGCGCCTTTAATTTTGTTGTGTCGTCTTTGGTGGCAGAACGGACGTTGGTCATCGCCTTCGCCTTCGTAACGTTAACGGTCAAATCATTGTCACGGTTGTGTTCTCCCACGATCATTCCTTCGTAGACCTCTGTCCCCGGAGTGATAAACATTACGCCGCGGTCTTCCAATCCTTCAATGCTGTAGGTGGTGGCTGTGCCCGATTCGTTTGCGATCAGCACGCCTTGTCTGCGGCCTTCAATTTCGCCGCGGTAAGGTTGATAGGAATCGAAACTGTGGTTCATGATCCCGTACCCCCGTGTTTCGGTCAAGAAATCGGTTCGGAATCCGATTAAGCCGCGCGCAGGAATGAGAAACTCCAACCGTACGTTTCCTGTCCCGTTGTTGATCATATTCGTCATATCTGCTTTCCGAGTCCCCAAACGTTCCATGACAGCTCCCGTGTATTCTTCGGGAACATCAATCACAAGGTGCTCAAACGGTTCCATCTTCACGCCGTTTTCTTCACGAATAATTACCTGCGGTTTGGAGACCTGCAGTTCATATCCTTCACGACGCATCGTTTCGATCAGAATCGAGAGGTGAAGTTCCCCACGTCCGGAAACAGTAAATGCATCGGGGGAGTCAGTCTCCTCTACCCGAAGCGAAACGTCCGTTTCCAATTCAGCCATCAACCGGTCTCTAAGCTTACGGGAGGTTACGTGCTTCCCTTCCTTGCCCGCAAACGGGGAATCGTTCACAAGGAACGTCATCTGCAGAGTCGGTTCGTCGATATGCAGAAGCGGCAGTGCTTCAGGATTTTCAGGGTCCGCAACCGTTTCCCCCACATTGATATCGCCAAGCCCCGTAATCGCAATAATATCGCCGGCTTGGGCGGACTCGATTTCTACGCGGTTTAAACCGATAAACCCGAACAATTTGGTAACACGCGCCTTCTGAGTGGTACCGTCCCTTTTGAGTACCGCGACTTGCGAGTTAAGTTTGATTTCCCCCCGCTGTACCCGGCCGATCCCGATTCGTCCCAAGTAATCATTGTAATCAAGCAGCGTTACCTGGAATTGCAAAGGTTCTGCCGGATTCCCCTTCGGGGCAGGCATATGGTGGACAATTGCCTCGTATAGATCCTTCATATCGTCAGTTTTCACATCAGGATCATTTGAGGCGTAGCCCTGTAAGGCGGAAGCGTACACAATCGGAAAATCCAACTGTTCGTCATTGGCACCCAATTCGATAAACAGTTCAAGCACTTCATCCACGACTTCTTGAGGACGAGCGTTGGGGCGGTCGATTTTGTTTAAGACTACAATCGGGACAAGATTTTGTTCCAATGCCTTTCGCAGAACAAACTTTGTCTGCGGCATACAGCCCTCAAACGCATCCACGACAAGCAGAACACCGTCGACCATTTTCATGATCCGTTCGACTTCCCCGCCGAAATCGGCGTGACCCGGTGTGTCGACGATATTGATTGAGTAGTCGTTATACCGAATCGCTGTATTCTTGGCCAGAATTGTAATACCGCGCTCCCGTTCAAGATCGTTCGAATCCATCACGCGTTCTTCAACGTGTTCATTCTCCCGAAAAATCCCGGACTGCTGCAGCAATTTATCAACAAGCGTGGTTTTCCCATGGTCCACGTGGGCAATAATTGCGATATTCCGAAGCTTTTCTTGATGATTCATTCTGATTTCCTCCTAATTTGGCGCACACAAAGACCATGATACCACATCCGAGCAAATTTTTCGTAAGATTTTCGTTAAATTGTAAAGAAACGCACTTCAGAGTCAGCACTTCGGGGGGAGATTTGGTAGGTGGGAGCAATCTGATGCTGCAGAATATACTCCAAATGAAAAGCACATTCCTCGACCGTCCCCTGCAAAACCAAAACATGATTGCGGTAAACAGCTTCCAGAAAAGCCCGACTCTGCGTGTTTTGTCCAATTACGACAACCGGAATAATCCGTTTGTATTTTTGCGTCACCAACTGCTTTTTGGCTTGAATCAAATCTTCCACGAAAGAGGCCCCAATCGGATTCAACTGAAATTTTTCAATTGTTTTCACCAGATAAATCACGTCGTCCGTTTCGATATAAAGATCCGCCTTAAAGCCGTTAGATTCTAGCAATGGCTTGTCCTTTTCCAATTTGCACTCTTGATTCGCCAAAGCTTTAAACATACTCTCTTTAAGAGCAGGCGAGCCAAAATAACCGATCATTTGCGACAGAAAACTCATTTCCGGTTGCCCCTTTTTTAAAATTCTCACTGATCCAATTATAGCAGAAAAACGTCCGGGCTAAATCCCCAGTACCCTTTTCAGTCCTTGTTCAAATGCCGCATCATCCGATTGGGTTCGTTTCTTTGGACCTTTCGTTCTGCCGCCCGCCCGGCGAAATTTGGCGGATTGGTCCCGGATTTCGAGCAGCACCCCAATGTTTTTCTCCGCATATTCTTGCCCATAAATCCCGAGTGCACGGCACTTTTTTCCCAACGCAATGGCAGCCAAACCGATATCCTGTGTAATCACCAAATCTCCTGCCTTACAACGGTTCAAAATCGCCATATCTACGGATTGGGATCGATCGTCCACTACAATGTGGGTGTCTCCCTCCAATTGATGATGAAAATTGGATATCGTCCAGCATGTGAGTCCCAGCGCCGCTGCATAGGCAAACGTAACCCGGACAACCCCACGCGGGCAACCGTCGGCATCAATCCAAATATTCGTTATAGGTAAAGCGTTTTTTTCATTCTTGGTTCTCATTTTTACCACTCTTCTTTAAGTTTGCATTATTATTACTAATATATGAGAGTTGCGTTAACGGGAGTGCAAAAAATAGACCTCCCAGAGCTTGCAAAAGCTTGGAGGTCTACCGGTTTACTCAAGTTATTCACGTTACCCCAAATTTTCACGTCTGGTGTGGTCCCCTTTTAGCGATTCTGCAATTACATCAGGGACTTCCCGAATCGACTTTAGCACATGGAAATGCCCCTTGGCCGGAATGTCCAGTTCCACGTGGTCATATTCCCAACCGTATGCATCCGGAATATGAATCGCGTGAAGTCCCAATTCCAAAGCCGGCCGGATGTCATTACGCGCGGAATTTCCTACCATCCAAGTATGGCTCGGATCCAAGTTTTCTCGCCGCAGAATTTTTTTCAAAATCAATGTGTTTTTATGTTCACATATAAAACGCCGTTCCTCCGGAAAAATTCCGTCCAATCCCGCATTGAGGACCTTTTGGGTTTGGATTTTAAAATCGCCGCCCGTATAAAGGTACAATTCATGTCCTTGTCTGATTAACTGTTCAATTGTGGATAAGGCATCAGGATACAATTCCACCTCGAAGTCATACACCGAATGGCCTAGTTGAAAGATTTCCTTCTCTTCCTGTTTATTCGGTGTTTTCCCATATTTTCCGCACATCAGCCGATAAGTCTGGACCAATGACTCCGGAAACCGGTTTTTCCCCAACCCTTTTTGCTCCACACCTGCAACATCAATTTGTTGTTGAGTTTTGTCCACTAAGTCCCTGTCAATCGGATAATCCTGAAAGAGAACCATCATATGATCCAAAAATTTTTCTCTTGTGAGTGTAAAATGACGATTGCAATGGATTAATGTATCGTCCAAATCGAGTAAAATATGCTGGGTTTTCAACCAGTCCCACCCCGCCCATAATCACGTACTTCGAATATACGACACTCAGAACAAATTTCCTTTATGTTGAGCGATCCCTTCCAGTCGGAAATAAAAACCGCTGCCGGACAGCAGCGGCTGGTCAAACCCGACTTGTGGATTCAATACAACAACATCGTAAATACGATCCAAAAAAACACCGCAACTGCAGCTCCGATCAAAGCGGCCACCAAAAATCCTTTGCCGTATCGCCCCAAGAGCCCACGTAAAAAAGCTGTTGACCCAGGAGCTTTCACATCCGGGTATGCTGCATGATATTCTTCCTCCATTGGAGTGAACTGTTTATGCAAACGCTCTTGTTCCTTGTGTTCCTTTTCATTCGCATTCTTTTCGTTCATGGGTTCCGCCCCCTGTCACGGTTTAAAAATAGTGTTTCCTCGTGACGGGCACCTCATCCCTTAGGACTTGGGGGAACCATTGGCAATGGTCAAGAGCAGGTAAAAATCCAAGCTTTCGATCTCCAAAGCATTCTCGAGAATGTTGACCTCAACATCATCCGGGTCAACCGGCAGTGACACGACCTGAGGTTCCTCATATTCCTTCGACGGGTGGAACAGAAACTCCAGCGCGATTTCCCGTCCTGCTTCATCGGCCACAACATCACAAAAATCAAACTGTCCTTCAAATTGTGTCAAAATGATCGATTGTTCGTTCTCGTTCTTCTGCCATTCAAGGCGGCACCAAACGGTTGCATCCTGGAGAAAGCTTTCAAGGAATGATGTCAACTCATCCAAACTTGTAATTTCTTCCATTTTTATTGCCTCCTCAAGTTTTAACCGCTTGCCGCTTCTGCTTGTATGATAAAAGGATCAAACGATCCAACTGCTGGCTTTTTTCAATCACACGAGGGTCAAGCAGGCTCCCTTTCTGACGAAGCAACCGATGAAGTTCCAACCTCATCTGATCAATCTGATTGAGTAGTGTATCCTTCTCCATCGATCTCTTTCAGCCCTTTACCGTTTTAGAATAACACCTTTCCATTATACTGGACAACCAAACCGGTGAATAGTTAGGAAAAAACAACTTTTTCTGACACAATCCGGCAAATTGTGGGGCCATGCGGTTTTCGATTTTTTCCGAACTGTGTATAATTAAAGCAGTAAGCACGTTGGGGGAGAGAAGAGCTATGATTGAAGTTCAAAAGCTCCGTATCAACTATAAAACATTGGAAGAATTTAAGAAATTCCGTGAAAACGGGTTGGAAGAGCTCGCAATGCATGAAGAATTGCAAACAAAACTGATAGAGAATACAAGTGCGTCGCCCTTTTTTGGAATTTATGAAGACGGTAAATTAGTCGCTCGTATGAGCCTGTACCGGATCGATGCAAGATACGACCGTTATTTTGAGCCGCCTCAAGATCATTATGAGCTATGGAAACTGGAAGTTCTGCCCGGATATAAAGGCAAGGGATACGGAAGTGTATTGGTCCGCCACGCCCAGTCCCTGGGTCTGCCGATCAAGACAAATGTCCGTTTGGGCGCACAAGATTTTTTCATCAAGCTTGGTTTTTCACCGGTAAAATATGAACCGGCTCGTGATCGCGGCGAGAACCCCTATATCTGGAAGCCCTGATCACCAAGAAGGTCCTGTCGGACAAAGGAGGATACTGCTTGCTTCCCCATAATAAGATTCATCGCATCAACGAATTGGCACGTAAATCCAAAACGGTGGGACTCACGGACGAAGAACGATCGGAACAACAACGTCTCCGGCAGGAATACCTTGAGTCATTTCGAACCGAATTCAGGAAACAGCTTGACAGCATCAAATTTGTGGAACACCAGGAGCACTCGGACGGGAATGTTCACTAATAAAAGAGGCGGCATGTCGCCTCTTTTATTCGAGCCTCTCAAGGTTTCCGTTTGCATCCATTCGAAACCGGGTAGTCATCTGTATTTCATCCATGTCGGAGCTGAATAATGTCAGTTTGCGTGCCCGTTCCATAATCTTCACCAAAGTCTTGTAATCCTCTTTTACCGTCTGGTACTCTTCGCTCAATCGGTAATACTGCCTTTCAAGTCGCTCATTGGACACGCTCAAATCTTCTACTGCCTTGTCTTTAAGATTCAGATCACGCTCCAGATGCCGTATGTGATTCAGCAGTGATGCATGTTCCTGCTTGTACGCTTTCAAGAAACCCAAGACATCATTCCACGTGATCTTTGACTCATCCCGATCCTTGACCGACTCGGAAGACCTCCCATTGGTTCTTCTTTGCATGGATTTGAGTTGTTTGCGTTGTGCCTTTGCAATTTCGATACCTTCTCTATAGATTTTGCGAACACAAGCGTTCCACCGATAGCCGCATGCGGCTGCAGTACGGCCCAGCTTTTCCGCGCATTCTTCAAAGGCAGCCAATTGAGTGCTCCCTTCCTGAATGTGGCGCAAAATAATTTCAGCCAAGACTCTATCATCATCTTCTGTCCAGGCGTCTTGACGCAATGCTTTCATCCAACTCTTAACCTCCCAGAACATTTTTACTAATGTATGCAACAAATTTAAAAGATAGCCATGGTATGTTTATTTCCATTTCTGATAGAAAATAAACAGCCACCTCCTCAGGGTGGCTCTAAAACTTATCCCAAATTTTTTACCGCTCTCCGCAACATCTTGAGGGAGCGCCGTCTTCTGGCTACAGTACCGCGGATCGCAAGAAGAACGGACAATACGCTCATGAGAATGGTGGCAATCCGATAATACCTAAGAATTCTAACCAATCCCGTCACATCCTTTCAAAGGATCTTAGGGATAGTGTTACCGAAATGGAAGCTCCTATACGGGTTCCGCGCTTTCCATATCTTTGTAATACGTTACCGTTTCCGTTTTATCCAATGCTTCCTGCACGAGCTCTTCGATATTGAGGTCTCGTTCCGCTCGTACCGCTTCTTCTACACGCGGCCGTGTACGCGGTGCTTTCGGCATAAAGATCGTACAGCAGTCTTCGTATGGAAGGATCGAGGTTTCATAGGTTTCGAGATCTTTTGCGATACGGATGATATCTACCTTGTCCATCGCAATCAGCGGTCGTAAAATCGGAATCGCAGTCACATGATTGATCGTGTACATGCTTTCCAGAGTTTGACTCGCGACCTGGCCAAGACTCTCTCCTGTTACAAGGGCCAACAGTTTTCTTTGGTGAGCCAAACGGTCTGCAATGCGCATCATGAAACGGCGCATCACCGTGATGGACAATTCTTCCGGGCAGTGCTGACGAATTGCCTTTTGGATCTCGGTGAAATGAACCACGTGCAAACGACATCGTCCCCCAAAATGGGCCAATCGTTTTGCCAAATCCTCCACTTTTTTACGGGCTCGATCACTTGTGAATGGATAAGAGTGAAAATGGATTGCTTCCACTTCGACTCCCCGTTTCATCGCCATCCAACCGGCAACCGGGGAATCGATTCCCCCCGAAAGCAGCAGCAGTGCTTTCCCTGAAGACCCAACCGGCAAGCCACCGGGGCCGGGAATCACTTCCACATATATATAGGCCTCCTGTTCTCTGATTTCACATGTGAAGGTCAATTCCGGGCGATGGACATCGACCGAAAGCAGAGGAACATTTTTCAGGATATGGCTGCCCAGAACCTTTGAAAGTTCGGGAGAAGTTAAGGGAAACATTTTGTTGGCGCGTCTTGCTTCGACCTTGAAGGTGGTAGGCTTTTGCACAACTTTGTTTAAAAGCTCTACAGCTGTTTCTTCAATCTTTTCAATCTCCTGCGTGGTAGTCATAACAGGCGACAAAGACACAATTCCAGGTACCCAACGAAGAGTGTCCAACACTGTTCGGTAGTCGGCGCCATTCAGATGGATCAAAATGCGCCCGCCGGTGCGCGAGATTTTTATATCTCCAAGTCCCTTCACCGCTTGCTGCATATTGTCAACCAGTTTCTTCTCAAAGTCCGACCGGTTTTTCCCTTTGATCGAGATTTCCCCATAACGGGCTATCAACATCGAATACATCTTTTTACCTCCGTGTCAGTAATCGAAGCTCACCTACAATCCGGGCTAACAGTCGAACCGCTTCGTGAATGTCCGTCTCGCCGGTTTCCGAAGATAAAGACAAACGGATAGCCCCATCCAACTCTTTTTCCGTAAGACCCATCGCCTTTAATACGTGGCTGTATTTTTTCTCCCGTGAGGAACACGCCGAGCCGGTAGTTACATACACACCTTCAGTCTCCAATGCGTGAACAAGCACTTCCCCTTTCACCCCCGGGAAAGAAACATTCACGATGTGGGGAGCCGCATTTTCAGCCGGTGTATTCACTCGGATCTCCGGAATCGAGTCGCGAATGGAAGTGATTAACAGATCGCGTAATGCCTGCATGCGTGACCGGTTTGCTTCAAGTTGGGGAAAAACCTTGCGAACGGCAGCACCAAAACCGACAATTCCGGGCACATTTTCAGTTCCCGACCGTTTCCCTTTCTCTTGTCCCCCGCCGTACACCAGAGGAACAAGATCAATTCCTTCTCTTGCGTACAGGGCACCGATCCCTTTCGGTCCATGCAGCTTGTGGGCAGAAATCGACAACAAGTCCACTTTGCCTTCTTTTACCCTCAATGGGATTTTGCCATAAGCCTGAACTGCGTCGACATGAAAAAGTGTCTTGGGTCTTGAGGACAATAACTGTCCGATTTGTTGGATCGGCTGGATAGAGCCTGTCTCATTGTTGACATACATGATCGAGACTAGAACGGTTTGATCTGTTAGAGCCTGTTCCACGTCTGCCACACTCACTCGTCCGTTCTCATCCACGGGCAGGTAAGTAACGCGGAATCCTTCTCCTTCGAGAAATTTCATCACGTCGAGAACCGAAGAATGTTCAACTGAACTCGTTATAATGTGAGTTCCCCGGTTTTTGTATCGGCGGGCAACTCCCTGAATCGCGAGGTTATTTGCCTCTGTTCCGCCTGATGCGAAGATGATTTCCGCTGGCTTACCCCTCAGGGTTTTTGCAATATCCTCGCGTACCCGGTCTACTTTTTCTTCTGATTCCATGCCTTTTCTATGTAAAGAGGAAGGGTTTCCGTAATACTCAGTTAACACCTCCGTCATTGTCTCCACAACTTCTGGAAAAGGACGGGTTGTCGCACTGTTATCCAGATAAATTTCTCGGGTCACACAGATCCTTCCTTTCTGTTTCCCTTCTAGTATCTCCTTGAACACATTCCTACATTATATCCCTGCTCCGTTAAAAAGGACAAACTATATTTTACCATGCGAAATTCATAAAGAAAACTTGGGGTTCATCAGGAGCTTTTCACCCATATAACTGATACAGCTGGCCTCCTAAGGAGACCAGCTGTTTTCGGGAAAGGGATATCTTTATTTTTACTTACTCAATACTGCCTGCTTCTCGTAAAGTTTGCTCCCTACCAGTCGGGCTAGATCTACCACCCGGCATGAATAACCCCATTCATTGTCATACCAAGCCAACACTTTCACAGTACGCTCCCCAACAACCATCGTGGAAAGACCGTCGACTATGGAGGAGGCAGAATTTCCTACAAAATCGATCGAAACCAGCGGCTCCTCGGTATATTCAAGAATTCCTTTTAAAAGACCCTCCGCAGCTTTTTGGAGAACGGTGTTCACTTCTTCCACAGTAACATCTTTCTGTAATGTGGCAACCAGATCCACGACCGACACGTTCGGAGTCGGCACGCGGAGTGCGAGTCCGTTCAATTTTCCTTTTAGTTCAGGCAGTACCAGAGCCACTGCTTTGGCCGCTCCCGTAGAAGTGGGAATGATCGAGGCGGCGCAAGCTCTTGCGCGACGCAGATCTTTGTGCGGATTGTCCAGATTTTTCTGGTCGTTCGTATAAGAATGAACCGTAGTCATCAGACCTTGTTCAATTCCAAACTCCTGGTGCAAAACTTTAACAACCGGTGCTAGACAGTTGGTAGTGCAGGATGCGTTCGAAATCACATCATGGAGTTGAGGATCGTACATTTCCTCATTGACTCCCATCACGATTGTGATGTCTTCGTCTTTGCCCGGAGCGGTGATAATCGCTTTCTTGGCCCCGTTCTTCAGATGAATGCCGGCCGTCTCTTTGGAACGGAACTTCCCGGTCGATTCGATTACAATATCTACACCATGTTCCCCCCACTTAAGATTGTTGGGATCACGATCTGACATAATAAGTACTTTGTGTCCGTTTACTATGATAGCATTTTCTTCGGTTTCAATGGCTACATCCCATCGACCGTGCACCGAATCATATTTAAGCAGATGCGCCAATGAGGCGGGATCCGTTGTTGCGTTCACTGCTACAATTTCAAAAGCCGGGTCATGCATAGCTGCACGAAAGACCATTCGGCCAATTCTCCCGAATCCGTTTATCCCTAGTTTGATTGCCATGTGCGACAAAACCTCCCAGTCCTCGAACAAATTACACTCTTATTTTACACCTAAAAACCGAAATACACCATACTATTTAGTAAAAAAGTATGACACATTTGTCTTTTTTGTGTAAAAAATCAACATATATCATAGCTTCCCAAAAGAAAAAAGACTTCATACGAAGCCTTTTCTGCACCACGTTCTATCGATTTGTCATAAACCAGAGACCCAATAACAAAAACAAAACTCCGCCGATTATCAAACCGGTCGCCAACTTTTTAAGCATTCAGCCACCTCTAACCGTATTTCCGTTGGACAAGGACTTTGAATCGCTCACCCATGCCACCTGGCATAATCAGATGTTTAATCGCCATATTCCGCTTAACCCCCTCGGAGAATGGATCAAAAGCGGATTCATTCGAAAGGAATTCAAAAATTCCCGCTTGTGTAAGAAATTTGCCCTGTGTACCGAAAAAGGCCGTTTCCATCCCCAAAGATTCACCATACTTCAAGAGCGCTGTAAAATTTACATCACAAGTGATATCCAGTTCTCCCGGAGACGCCAATACATTTGTTTGCAGTTGATGCTGGCGGAAGCCTCGAAGCGTTCCATTCAGTCTGCCTTCGTACAGAATCTCCGTTTCATCCCCATAATCAATTGTGACAATGTATCCATTCTGAAGGAACTCTGTCGCTTCGACGAGCCACTCCAGCGCATGAAGATTCACCTCAACCCGCTGACCGGGCGTAAGTGGGCTCACATACTCCCTCAAATACCGGTGGATCCGTTCATTTGAAAGTGGACCCAATCGCTCAACAAACTGGCCGTTTTGTTCCCCCACATAAACTTCTTGTGGTTCGCTGTCTTGAACAATCAAGTGAACAGGTGCTGCGTCAATTACTTCATTCGACAGGATAATCCCTGGGAATTGACCCATGTGTTCCGAAGCAGAACACCACGTTACCGGCTGATCGGCCAAAACTTCTCGTTGGACGCCCCGCAAATAAGAAGATTTTTCAAAAATCCGATACTCAAGTACAGAGAATAAATCCGGGGCGAACAACCGAATTCCGTTCAGGATGTCTTTCGCCAAAGTTCCCTGCCCGGCCCCGAATTCAACAAGGATAAATGGCGATACGCAGCCGAGTTCTTTCCATTTGGCATAAAAATCGCGGGCAAGCGTATGGCCGAACACCGGATGCACTCCCGGTGCCGTATAGAAATCTCCAGTTTTGCCGAAAGGGTTGTCTCCCCTTTCGTAATACCCCAATCCTGGATAGTATAAAGCCAATTCCATAAAATCCCGAAAAGGGATAGAACCCTTTTCGAGAATTTTGTTCCGAATTATGGTTTCTAACTCATTCATACGGGATTGTTAAATTTTTTCAATGACCTTGTCAATCAGGCCGTATTCTTTCGCTTCTTCGGCGGACATAAAGTAGTCGCGGTCGGTATCGCGTTCCACTTTTTCAAGAGGTTGACCTGACCGTTCCGCAATGATTTTATTCAAGTGGTCACGCATGCGAAGAATCCGCTCCGCGGCAATCTTTATGTCTGTCGCCTGACCTCGCGCACCGCCCAGGGGCTGGTGAATCATCACTTCCGAATTCGGCAGAGCATAGCGCTTCCCCGGAGCGCCAGCGGTTAATAAAAATGCGCCCATTGAAGCGGCCATTCCCACACAAATTGTTGATACATCAGGTTTAATGAACTGCATGGTATCATAAATCGCGAAACCTGCTGTAATGGACCCTCCCGGGCTGTTGATGTAAAGGGAAATATCTTTTTCCGGGTCTTCCGCCGCCAGGAAAAGCAATTGGGCAATGATGGAGTTGGCTACCATGTCGTCAATTTCACTGCCAAGAAAAATGATGCGGTCTTTCAACAAACGGGAATAGATGTCGTAAGAACGTTCTCCCCTGCTTGTTTGTTCTACTACAATCGGCACTAAATTCATGTAAAAACCCTCCTTTTTTTGTGTCTCACTTTGGTATGTACTGTAAAACAAGATCCCTTGCTACCAGTATGCCATATGCAATGGTTTTCCTCAAAGTGTTTGACAGCACAATCCCTACTCTGATTATATGTACCGTTTCAGTCGATACTAACATCGCTTGGGTCAAAACCGAGGGGAGGGACTTTCGTGATCAAACAAAATGTGGGTACTTGGGATGCTTACATGAGGATCACGGGCGGTTTAATCGGATTGGCATATGGAATTCGCCGTTCGTTGCGAAGAGATGATGCGCTTAGCGCATTATTAATTATGGCCAGCGCTATTAAAGTAGCTGAAGGGGTTACCCGCGTGTGTCCGATGATGCATGCTCTGGGAATCGCAACGACAGAACAACAAATTCGACCGGAAATGTATGACGATCCCGCTGATTATGATCAAGACGAGTTCATTCCCGCCTATTCGTAACACGGTCTTGTCACAAGCAGAGCCACCGAAAGGTGGCTCTTCATTAATGAACTTTTTCTGAACGAAACCGGACCCCGTATTTTCCTTTTCGGGTCCGATACAACTCAACTTCACGCGGTGGATGGGTTCCGTAAATTCGCTTGTCACCTTCCACCCACATTACGGCGCAGTAGGCTTCGAATTTGCTGTCGTATAAACCTGCCCAGTATACCCAAGACATCTGCGATCCCCCCAAGCGCCAAAAATCGTATCTCTATTTTGGCCCTGAATGTGGGGAAACACACCCGTCAAAATGTGTATTGGCTGGCACTTAGACCCAAACGCGGTCTCCACCAACCCGGAGAAGGTTTTCCTCGCCGATCGCGTTTTTCATGATCATGGTCGCTTCCCAGTTACGGGCATGGTAGGAGGCTAACAACGGCTCCAGCACCTGAACCTTGTATCCGTTGTCCACCAGACTGAACATGGTAGCCAGAATGGTCAACTCTGCATCCATACCGCCAAGGTGAACAAGTTCGATTTTATTTTCTTCCAACAGTTTCTTAACTTCGTCATTCAATGCAGAAAAGGTTGTTTTCTCCACACGTTTCGCTTTCGGATGGGACAAAAGCAAAGTATCCTGTCCTTCATTTTCTTCATGTTTCCAGGTTGTCAGAATGACAAGGTCGTATTCGTTGGCCGATTGGTCCAAGTACTGCTGGCATAAACGGACGATATAATCGATGTTTCCCAAATTGCCAAGAAAGTCTTCTTGTACATCTGTAAGTATAAGTGCCTTTTTCATCAACAGTCGCACCTTTCCGTTCGCAAATTTCCTCTCATATGGTATCACAACAATTCAGTCGGTTTCAACAAGATCAGGATACCTTCATATGTAGGAGTGACTGAATTCTTTTATTAATGGATCTGCAAAAAACTCGCATACCGTTCTTCAATCTCCCGCACAACTGATGTGTGCTCCACTTCACTTTCCACCACTTCAAGAGCATATCCTGCCCCCTCTTCGACAACACGGAAAAAAATCAGATCGGATCTGGAGATCGCATCACGCTCATAATATACCGCATATCCCTGATGATTCTTGGTAAAGAATGCACCGAGGGTGTACTTCTGTTCCCGGACCTCTTCCTGTACCGAGATGAAAAAAATGCTGCTGATCAGTTCCATTACCCGTTCGGTATATAAGTCCCCCGGATAATCGAGTTGGAGCATCTCTTCCTGTTGGCCGGAAATTCGGTAGAGCTCTTTTTTGTCGTCCCTATTCCAGCAAACGAGCATCAAATGTGCCTCTTCATAGAAAAAAGCATAGTGGTCAGCCTTCGGAAACACAAAAACAGGTTTCATAATAAGCCACCCCTAGATTGCATTAGAAAAAACGAGCAGGGGATTGTCCTCCTGCCCAAAAAATTACTGATCCCACTGCTCATGCTGCTTCCTGATTGCTTCATTAAATTTTTCTGAAGTAATATTCGAGCACATGAACAGCAGCGCGAAACAAGCTCCGACAAATGCCAAGAGACCCCACATAGTTGACGCCTCCTTCCATTCTTTCTATTCCCATATAGAATAAAAATAATTCGAAATGGAGTCAAGTGAACATTCTTTGTCATCCGACCGACTAGTCGGAATGCGAATTATCTGATATAATTCCGGAAAAAAGGAGGTTGTTTCTATGACACGGGGGAATCGTTACTTTTTCTATACCCTGGTTTTTGCATTGACTGTGTTTGCACTTTTCTCGAAATCTTACGGATTGCTCGGCGCAGCCATTGTCGCTTCGATAGCCTTGGGGCTTTGGATCGAAAAAATCGACAATCGAAGAGATGAGAAATTCAAGCACCATAACGCCGTCCATAACTACCATCATTAAAAAATGTTAACCGAAAGCCCGTGACTTCCCACGGGCTTTTCTTTATACTTGTTTTGGAAAGAAATAAAGGAGGAATTTGCAAAATGGTGGATCGCAACGAACTTCTGGGGCACGCCTTTGAGTTGGGCAGTCTGATTGCTGACTCCCCGGAAGTGGAAGAATATAAAAGAACGAAAGACACGATGGAATCTCATCCGCAAATCAAACCGTTGTTAGCAAAGTTACGGGAAATGCAGCAGGAATACGAAAAGCTGCAAGCCTACAGTAGGGGCCCCCACCTGAAAGGGCTTGAAGATTCGATTTCGGAAACTCTTGCCAAGCTGGATGAATTCCCGGAAGTCGTGGCTTTTAAACAATCCTCTGCGAAGGTGGATGAACTTTTGCAATCTGTAACCACTCTTCTGACAAACTGCATCACGGGCAAAGTAAACGGAGTCCCACTGCCAAGACCACCCAAAGGCGGCGGCTGACAATAACTGACCGGAGAACGGTGTTCTCCTCAACCTTTCACCCGTGTTGAGCACTTGCAATGACAAGCTTTTGTTGATTTGACGCAGAAACTTTTGCCATGTTATGATGAAGCACAGGGTTTATTCCAAAAGAGATGAGGGTTGTCCAATGACAGATCATAACCACGTACATGGTCCGGATTGTGACCATGATCATGAGCAAGAAGTAATTGTTCTGACCGATGATGAAGGAAACGACCATGAATTTGTCATAGTTGATGTGATGGAACTCGAGGGCAGCAATTATGCAATCCTGGTCCCGAATAATCAAGAAGGCGATGCTGTGATTCTGCGCGTAGAATCAGATGAAAACGGTGAAGAGTATCTGATCGACATCGAAGATGATGCAGAGTGGAATCGAGTCGTGAAAGCATACGAAAATCTCGCGGCCGAGTAAACCGCAAAAACCGCGTCCGGTTGAAGGGCGCGGTTTTTTACTTTATTCGAACGTCCGCCATTCTTTCTGCTGCACTCTTTCCGGCAGTGTAACCTGTGCTAAATGCAGCCGTTATGTTATAGCCCCCTGTATAGCCATGGATATCTAAAATTTCTCCACAGAAGAACAGCCCCTGCATCAGTTTCGATTGCATCGTCTTTGGATCAATTTCTTTCAGATTTACACCCCCGCCGGTTACAAACGCTTCCTCAATCGATAAGGTCCCATTGGCATGGAGAGGGAATTCTTTTAAAAGCTGGGCCATTTTTTCCCATGGCCCCTTCGGCAAATTCGCAAACGTAATGTCCTCTCGCAATCCCGCCCGTTCCAAAACCAGAGGAATCAGCCGTTCTGGAACATAGCCTTTTAAAACATTTTTGATCGTTTTCTTTGGCTCGTTTCTGACACGCTCATAGGTCTCGGAAAAAATCTCCGCTTGTGATTTGTCCGGGAATAGGTCGATTGTCATCCGAACGTCCCCGCCATTTGTTTGCTTTAATGTTTTGACCACAAACTGGCTGCAGCGAAGTGCAGCCGGTCCGGAAATACCAAAATGGGTAAAAATCATATCCCCTTCGTGTTCGATGACTTTCCTGCCCGTTGCGTTATATACGGATAAGCGGATGTCTCGGAGCGACAATCCTTGCAAAGTTCGTTGCTGAATAAAATCTTCATCCAACGTAATCGGCACTTCCGTTGGATACAGCTCTGTGATCGTATGTCCCGCCTCCTCGGCCCATGCATAACCGTCACCCGTAGAGCCTGTGTGAGGGACAGACTTTCCGCCGACTGCGACAATCACATTGGAAGCCTCGATTTCTTCGCCGTTGCGGAGGCGCACTCCTTTCACTTGTCCTTCCTCATACCTGATGCGTTGGACGGGGGCGTTTACCCGGATTTCCGTACCTGCTTCCTTAACTTTTCGAAGGAGCGCATCCACTACATCCTTTGCTTTATTTGAGACAGGAAACATTCTTCCCCTGTCCTCTTCCTTGAGTTTAATGCCAAGCCCCTCAAAAAAATGGATGATATCCCGATTGTCAAACACGGAAAAGGAACTGTACAGAAAACGTCCGTTTCCCGGAATGTTTTGGATCATCTCATCAAGCTCTTTATTGTTGGTAACATTGCATCGGCCGCCCCCCGAAATGGCAAGTTTTCGTCCCAGCTTTTCCCCTTTATCCACAAGCAGCACTTTGGCTCCATGCATGCCTGCTGAAACGGATGCCATTAATCCGGAAGGTCCGCCGCCAATTACAATTACATCGTATTTCATACCTCAATCACCATTAGAACCATCCTCTTCGTCTGAACCAGATAACCATGCCACCGGCTATTACACTCATAAGAGTAAGAACAAAAAAGTATCCATACTTCCAATGCAGTTCCGGCATATTGTCAAAATTCATCCCATAAATTCCAGCCAAGAACGTTAATGGCATAAAAATTGTGGTTATGACTGTCAACGTAACCATTACTCGATTCATGCGTTGTGAATTCAAAGAGACATAGCTTTCAATCAGATCGGATCCGATCTGACGGTAGGTATCGGTCATTTCCAATAATTTCGCCAGATGGTCATAAATATCGCCGAAAAAAATGCGATATTTAATCTTCCACTTTTCGTCTTCCGGATGCAGTATTTCTCTCACGACTTCCCGATAAGGTTCTAGCGACCGGCGTAACGAAAGCAAATCTTTTCGAATCTTAAATACGCGGTTAATCATGCGCTGGGAGGGACGCAGGAAATTCTCGGATTCAAGTCGCTCAAGCTCGTCGTCAATTCGCAGCAAGACGGGAAAGTATTGATCCACTAACCGGTCAATGATCAAATACAGAAGATAATCCGGACCTTTTTGAGTCAGCTCCGGATTTTGTTTAACTTGATTCCAGACTTTATCCAGATCCTGATTCGGATTCATCCGAAAAGATACAATATAATTTTTGGCAACAAAAAGGTTGATTTCTTCCGGTTTTCCTTTCTGATTGGAGACTGCATGCAAAACAAAGAAGCGGTAGTCGCCGAAGTCATCAATCTTAGGTCGCTGCAGCAAATGAAGACAATCCTCGATCGCCAGATGGTGGAACGCGAAAATGTCGGATAAGTATTGAATTTCCTGGGCCGTAGGCTCCGAAAAATCGACCCAAAACCATTTTGCTTGTTGGTTTATGATTTCCTCTACGGGCCGCTCATACAGGATTTCCCCGTTGTTTAAGAGTAGCATTGTGCGAACCATATCCACTATTCAATCCTTACTGTGCAGTTTCCCCTATTATAGCATCTGGATTCGATCAAAGCTCATCTCCCCACAAGCCGGAACAATCTCTCGAGATGAATGTAAGGTTCACACCGTTATCTCTGGCGGAGTGAGAGGGATGCGGGAGACGAGCTCCCGGCTACGTAGTAATTCTACCGATGTTCAGCTCCGACGAACCCTCGAAGTAATTTCACTGATGCTCCTCAGCGAGGGTTACTCACCCTCAAACTGCAAGTATTGCGAAAGCACCCTGCAAAAATACAGGGTGCTTTCGCAATATGGCGGAGTGAGAGGGATTCGAACCCTCGATACGAGTTATCCCCGTATACTCGCTTAGCAGGCGAGCGCCTTCGACCTACTCGGCCATCACTCCAGAAGTGTAGGGATGCCACTGGCATTTTAGAAATTGGTGGCTCGAGGCAGAGTCGAACTGCCGACCTACGGGTTATGAATCCGTCGCTCTCACCAACTGAGCTATCGAGCCATGGCGGAGAGAGTGGGATGCGGGAGACAGGCTCCCGGCTGCGTAGCAGCACTATCGAAGTACAGCTCCGACGAACCCCGAAGAAAATCTCCGATGTATCTCAGCGTGGGTTCTCACCCACTCACAAGGTAGAATCTCATGGCGGAGAGAGTGGGATTCGAACCCACGAGACGCGGTTAACGCCTACACGATTTCCAATCGTGCTCCTTCGACCAACTCGGACATCTCTCCATGAACATGTCACTTGCCGTTGCAAGCTTGATTCATTTTCTTTTTTACAGCGACAAGTGATATCGTACCATGCGACAATGAGAATTTCAATTGACGGGGAATCCGATTTTCAAACAAAATCATGAAACGAAGCTTGTTACATGCAATTACCTGCGCCCAGCCTGAGCATATTGCCGGACCACACGTTCATGCGCTTGCAGTTCCCAACTGTCATCAAGCGGCTCCAAAAACGGATTGTCGGTTCTTCTACGGAGTGCCAGTTCAAGCAGGTGATCCGCAAACACCGGGTTTTTCGAGAGAAGAGGTCCATGCAGATATGTCCCGAAGACGGTTCCTTGTGCCACGCCTTCGGAACCGTCTTCTCCGTTATTTCCAAAACCGTTGACTACCTCCGCAAGAGGAGTTACCTCAGGCCCCAAATAGGTTCGCCCGGAGTGATTTTCATAGCCCACCAATGTGAGATCGGAGCCAAGAATATTCAGTTTGCCGATTGCATTTCCGACAAGCCGCTTTTTGCCGCCTACCGTGTACAGATCCAGCAATCCGACTCCTTCGATTCGATTCCCTCCAATGGTTTCAAAGTAATGTCCCAAAAGCTGGTAGCTGCCACAGATTGCGAGAACGACGGTACCCGAATCAACAGCACTGATCAGTGTCTCGCGTTTCTTCAGCAAGTCTTCCGCAACCAACAGCTGTTCCCGGTCTTCACCACCGCCGGAGAACAGCAAGTCATAATCGGACAGATTAGGGTTATCGCCTACTGTGATTCGATCTACCTCTACGAAAATCCCGCGCCACTCCGCCCGTTTCTGCAGGATTGTGACGTTTCCGCGGTCACTGTACACTTCAAGCAAGTCCGGATACAAATAACCAATTCTAAGCTTCAACCGCGACACGCCCTTTCTCAAGGAGATGATCTCGTACTGCATACAGGGAAGTATAGGTAGATAAAATAAACAACGTATGATCGGCAGGGAGTTCGCTCAATGCAGCATCAACGGCCGCCAAATCCCCTTCCTGAACCGACGTCACATGCCCCAATCCGGCATATTTGAAACGAACCGCCATGTCGTGAGCGCGTGTACCCGCAACTACAATTCGACGTAATTTTTTTTGTTCTTGAAGCCGTTCCAAATGAGTATCCCAGATCCAGGACACATCGGTTCCGTCTGCATACCTGTCGTTCAAAATAAATACCATATCCACCGGTTTCTCCATTTGACTGACTACTTTCAGAACTTGATTACAGCCGGTCGGGTTCTTAACCAGAGCAAGCATAGTATCTTGACCGTCGTTCACGAAAATCCGTTCCATCCGCCCCAATCCGGTATTTAAATTTCTCATTTCTTCTCGTATGACATCCGATCCAACTCCCAATACTCTAGCCGTTGCAATTGCCGCCAAAGCGTTATAGACATTATAAAACGCCGGCGAATGCAAAAAGCCGGTTTCTCCATCCAGTTGGAATTGAATCCCGCCATCGCGGACACGGACATGCTCCGCTGCCTGATCCGGAAACTGCCGCTTGAACCCGCAACCGGGACATTCATAAAATCCCAGCTGCCCATAATGATACAAGTTGTATCGAAGGGTTGAACCGCAGCGGCGGCAAAACTTCCCGTCCCGAACTTCCCCTTGTTCATCCATTGGAATGTCGGTTGATTGAATTCCGTAGTAAAGGACTTTCTTCCCTTGTGGAGCGATTGAAGAAACAAGAGGATCGTCCGCGTTTAAGATGATGGCAGTATTCTTACCCGACCGTTCAAGAGCTTCTCCGACCATGTTGACGACCGTATCCACTTCGCCGTAACGGTCCATCTGATCCCGGAAGAAATTCGTCACCACAACAGCGGCCGGTTGAAGTGATTCAATCACTTTCCCTATGGTGGCTTCATCCACTTCCAGCACGGCCGATTGCTTGCGTGCTTTCGTCAGCGACACTCCCTCAACCAACGCCGCCGTTATGCCCTGAATCAAATTGGCACCGAGAGAATTTGAAATTACATCCCGACCGTCTTTTCTTAGGAAATTGGCAAGAAGATTGCTCGTAGTCGTTTTCCCGTTCGTACCTGTGACAAAAACAATTCTCCCTGCCAGTCGAGCACCATAAAATTGCAACAAATCCGGACATACACGGAGAGCAACAGCTCCAGGAAGTGTAGTGCCTTTGCGGCCCATCAGGGATAAAAGCCGTTTCGTTGTCTTAGCTGCAATGATTGCTATCCATACTCTCCACGTTTGCAAAAAAAAGCCCCCTTGAAAACAAGTGATCCTATGATTAATGATAGCTCGTACTACTTGATCCCGCAATGAAAAAGAGTCTCCCAAATGGAGACTCTTTCGGATTACGAAGTCGCCGGTGGTTTTACAGTTCCGGGCGGCGAAGTGGAATCGCTTGCTCCGCCGGATCCCCCCGTCTTTGTACCGTTATCGGTTGTTCCGTCAGTGGTTCCTCCGGTCGATGTTCCGCCTGGAGTTGTTCCGGAACCTCCGTTGTTTGGAGTGGTGGTACCAGTACCATTGCCGTTTGCACCCGATCCACCCGGTTTTGTCGTATTTGTCGTTCCATTGATGCTCTTGTTTCCGCCGGAGCCAGTCTCTGAACTCTTCCCATCACTCGTTTTGGGAGGCGGAGGTGTGGGCGGTTGAGCGGGCGCCGCGACGGACTGGGTAGGTTTCTTTGGCGGAGTAGTCTGGTCTACCAACGGTTCCTGATCATCGAACGTTTTTACGATTGTCCGTCCGGTATTTAAAGTGCTGTGCACCAACAATCTCGTTTCATAAAGATCCGGAATGATCACAGAAGCTCCGCCCCGATGCGCGTCCATCAATGCCGGTTTCGTCCCGGTTGAATCCTTCATTGGCGGAAGCTGGACGGAATCCATCGTATTGATATCCAGATTATACGCCAACTTTCCAAGCTTGATCATATCGTTAAACGACATGTCTGTCTCAATATCATCCTGGACGGCTTTCAAAATTTGAGGCAGCTTGAGAAGCGAACTTGTGGTTCTCATCTCGGCAGCAAGGGTCGAAAGAAACTTTCGCTGCCGCTCCGTTCTTGCAAAATCAGACATAGCATCCCCACGGTAACGGACATACATCAGTGCATGTTTCCCGTCCAGGTGCTGCTGCCCTTTTTTCAGATTAATATCGTAAAGACCGTCATCCGGGTGATACATATCTTTTTCCACATACATATCAATGCCGCCAAGCACATCCACGATATTTGCGAATCCATTAAAATCGGTTTTTACATAATAATCGATATCGATTTGCATAAACTTTTCCAGAGTTTCTACAACCAGGTGCGGGCCGCCAAGGGCATGTGCCTCGTTAATTTTACGGAATCCGTACCCTGGTATCTTATACCATGTATCTCGCATTACGGAGAACAACGCAACATCTTTCGTTTGCGGGTCGATGCTCAATACCATCATGGTATCGCCTCGCGGAGCCCCATCTCCCGGACGGGTATCGACACCAATCAACGCAATGTTAATACGCTCCGTACCGGTCCATTCTTCCCCATTTTTAATTTTTTCTTTAGGCTTGGAGATCGTGTTGGCAAAGTTATAAAAAGAAAACGCATAGTAGCCTGCGCCAACAAAAATCATCACAGCCAAAAAGAGCAGTGTATATCCGAACCGTTTTCTTTTATAAAAAGGCTTCTTGATCCTTCTCCCCATCCGGTTTTCCATCCGCAAATCATCCTTACTATCATAAACTAGGCTCTATTATAACATACTTTTTGATAGACAGATAATGACATTTTCGGTCAAGAGCGCCGAAGATATCATAGATGTTCGAGGACTAGGGGGCAATTTTGACCAAGGTGCCGATTCGAACATATCGATAAAGCCAGTTTACATCCTGATTTCTCATTCGGATGCAGCCGGCTGAGCGATTTTCACCAATTGAATCCGGTTGATTGGTTCCGTGTATGCCATATTTTGATCCGTCTGTTCCGGGGACTTCCAAGCCGATCCACCTGCTTCCAAGCGGATTCTCCGGATCACCGCCAGGTATGTTTTTCTTTAAATACCAAGGATTTTTTACAAGCATTACAATCGGAAACGTGCCGGTCGGTGTATCCTCTTCTTTACGACCTGTTCCAACCGAAAAAGTTATTACGGGTATGCTGAAAGAATAGTAGGTAAGAGTGTGTTCCGATTTGTCCACCACAACATAGGAAGGCCACGGAACGGGACTGGTGAGCGAACCGGCCAAAACAAGAGCAAAAAAAGAAGCTCGCAGCTTCAGAAGGATCACCTCCTTTAGCCGTTAGCTTCTCTCATAATGGCAAAGAAAATTCGAATCATCCACCCTATGAAAATACAGTGGCTTTCAATGCGCGAAGTTTCAGATCGCACTCATTCCATTCATTTTCCGGGATTGAATCGGCAACAATTCCTGCACCCGCTTGCAAATAAGATACCCCGTCCTTGTTTACAATCGTTCGAATTACGATAGCTGTATTCATATTTCCGAGAAAATCAAAGAACCCAATGACCCCTCCATAGATCCCCCGGGTCAGTGTCTCTAATTCGTCAATAATTTCCATCGCTCGGACTTTCGGGGCACCGGATAAAGTACCGGCCGGAAAAGTTGACAAGAACACGTCAAACGGTGAAACACCCGGTTCCAAGTCTCCAACCACAGTCGAGACAATATGAAATACGTGCGAGTATTCCTCCACCACCATAAAATCCTTTACATGAACCGAGCCCGCTTGACAGACCCGGCCCAAATCATTGCGGCACAAATCCACAAGCATCAAATGCTCAGCTTTTTCTTTTTCATCGGAAAGCAGATTCTCGATTAAAATCCGATTTTCGTTCTCCGTTCGCCCTTTTCCTTTGGTTGTCCCGGCAATCGGTCTCATCTGGGCAACTCCGTTTTCAATTCGGATCTGCATCTCCGGGCTGGCGCCAAAAACCCGGTAATCTCCATAGTCGACGAAGAACATATAAGGAGACGGGTTCACATCCTTCAAGCGCTGATAGACCAGGAGAGGATCAATTTCCCCTATAACACGGTCCCGTTTTGAGAGCACAACCTGGAATATGTCCCCTTCGCGGATATATTCCTTGGCTCGGATCACCCGCTGGATATATTCCTCTTGTGTGACATCTTCTTCCTCAATCAACTCCTCCGGATCAAATCCTTTAAAGGCCGGCGGCTCCTCAGCCGAAAGAAAGGATTCAAGCTCAGAAAAATCCGGAGTGTTTACATGCTCGATCTCATTAATTATGATGCGAATTTGATCCGGTTCAAAATGGAGTATCACTTGATGGATTTGCAGCAAAATATCATCCAACTCGCGGTCATCTATTGTCGTATTCGGAATATCTTCAAAATAACGAATCGAATCATAGGAAAAGAATCCTATAAAACCAAAAGAGTACGGGGAAACAGAATCTTCATCAATAAGTTGAAAACTTTCCCGGATGGTATCGAGCACCGGCGGCAGCTCACCATCAAAGTGAGGAAGAGAGTACCCTTGTTGACCTAAGTGCTCGAGGATCGAGGGAACCAGCGACGGATGTCCATCCAAAGAAAGATCCCGCCCTTTTACCCTGGATGTCACTAACGGAAATAGTCCGATTACCGAAGAACAATAGCGGCTTTTCGGATCGGTGACCGAATCCAACAGAAACGCGCAGGTTGAACCATATTTGGCATGCAGTTTTCGAAACACGTCAAATGCTTCAACCGTTCTTGGGTAAACACGCTCGTGCGAACGAACCGGAACTTTTGCGGCAACTGTTTTCATATAAGTACCCTCTCATGCTGCTCCAAGAAATTTTGAATGATCTTTTTTCCGCCTTCGGTCATAATGCTTTCCGGGTGGAACTGCACCCCTGTGATTAAGTAATCCTGATGCTGGACGCCCATTATCTCCCCATCCTCAGATCGGGCAGTTACTTTAAGACACTTGGGTAAACTTTCGGGTTGAATCACCAGCGAATGATACCGTGTAGCTCGAAACGGACTTGGCAAGCCCTGAAAAACCCCTTCTCCGGTATGTTCGACAAGCGAGGTTTTTCCATGCATCATTTGTTTTGCTTTTACGATTCTTCCCCCGAATACTTGCCCTATCGATTGATGGCCTAAACACACGCCCAAAATCGGCAAATTACCGGCAAAAAATCGGATTGCTTCCAGCGAAATCCCTGCTTCATTCGGTGTACAAGGGCCCGGCGATATCAACAGATGACTCAACTTCAAAGCAGCTAATTCTTGAACAGTCACCTTGTCGTTGCGGAACACCCTGACCTCGCATCCGAATTCCCGAAGATACTGCACCAGGTTATAGGTGAACGAATCATAGTTGTCGATAACTGCAATCATCTACCTCATCTCCTCTCATCTCGGCTCGTTTGAAAATAGCAAAGACCAGCCTCAAAAGAAGCCGGTCTTGAATCAACATACCATAACAAGATCCCGCATTCTCGGCTCAACTCAACAAATCCTAAGCTCTTCTCTCAGCTAAACTCTCTCACTATTCCAAACCTTATTGCTGTTTCATTCATGTTATCAACGTCGGATTGGTTTGTCAATAAAAAAAACGGCCCTGGAGCTTTTTGACCCACTTCAAGACATGGGCGATTCATTAAATCGTTCTGATCTATCTATTGCTCAGTTTAATCGAATGCATGTTCACACTAACTAAGTTAACCACTTACTATAACGGTTGGAATATTTGGTGGTCGGTTTTACTGAATTGCCTCTTGTTCCTCAGGCCTCTAACTTAGTTTGGAATGTCACCTTCTCCCGTGGATAAATCTCGCTCTTCAGGTTCCCGGGGAGGAAGACCGGTTAAGTGAGCTTGGATTGCCCTTAACATTCGGTTATTGTCACGAACAACACCCAGGGTTTCATTTGTGACAGCAAAGTGCCTTTCCATCATCTGACGCATTCGTTCCATCTCCGGCATAGACATAGGTGGCATTTGACGAAAATCTCCCATCGGATAATAGCCACGCTGCGGAAACCAATACATGTTAATTTTCCTCCCTTACTCTTGTAGGAAGCATTAAGGGCTTCCCCCTAAGTGGTGGAGTGACGAACCCAAGCCCGTCACTCCATTTGAATTGATAAATTTTCAAACACCATGGTGACCATTCATCCAAATAGAAAAACCCTTGATTTCTCAAGGGTTTTCGGTGGAGCGGGTGATGGGAATCGAACCCACGCCGCCAGCTTGGGAAGCTGGAGTTCTACCATTGAACTACACCCGCAGATAATAAAAAATTCATCAAAGATGAATGATGAATGTGAAACAAAGCTGCAGTTTTTTATGATCCGGGAAGTAAATGGCGGAGCTGACGGGATTCGAACCCGCGGTCTCCCGCGTGACAGGCGGGCATGTTAGGCCACTACACCA
>NZ_JBHSHC010000139.1:0-12514 GCF_042652925.1 Effusibacillus consociatus | reverse complement strand
TCGTGCGTCAAAAGTGAAATAGTGTGATAGAGCGAGAAAAACGAAGAAAACATTAATTTATTGAGGGAGGGATTGACATATGGCAACAGAAACGAAAGTGCAAGAACAATCGGACGCGCAAGCTGTGGAAGATCGGGTTACATTGGGCATTACGGGAATGACCTGCGCAGCGTGCGCGACGCGAGTTGAGAAAAACCTTTCCAAACTCGAAGGCGTTAAACAGGCGGCGGTCAACCTGGCGTCGGAAAAAGCGACCGTTACGTTCGATCCGAACAAAGTGTCGCTTGACCAACTGATCGAAAAAGTTGAAAAGACAGGATATGGCGTCCGCGAAGAAAAGGCGACGCTCTCGATAAGCGGGATGACCTGCGCCGCTTGCTCAACACGGGTGGAAAAGGCTCTTAAAAAAGTGGACGGCGTATTGAACGCTAACGTCAACTTGGCAAGCGAAAAGGCAACCGTTGAGTACATTCCCGGAAAAACCGATATCGATCGACTGATTGCCGCCGTTCAAAAAGCGGGCTATCAAGCGAAAACTGATCAGGAAATCAATGCGGACACCGAACGCGAAGCCCGGCAACGGGAATACCAGGCGCAAAAGCGGATGTTCACTCTTGGTGCGGTGCTGTCTTCCTTTTTCCTTATTCAGATGGTATCCGATTTTGCGATGGCTTACGCGCCCGGTTTGGCTCTCAGTTTTCACCTACACCCGTACGTCCAACTCCTGTTAGCATCGGTGGTACAGTTTTACGTTGGGGGGCGTTTTTACAAAGGGGCGTATAAAGCGCTCCGCGGAGGAAGCGCCAATATGGACGTTTTGGTTTCCTTGGGAACTTCGGCAGCGTACTTCTACAGTTTGGTCGCCGTTTTGACAGGCAATTGGCATCACCTCTATTTCGAAGCCGCTGCGATCATCATTACCCTGATCCTCCTCGGAAAAATGTTGGAGGCTCGGGCGAAGGGACAGACGTCCGAGGCGATCAAAAAGCTCATGGGCTTGCAGGCGAAAACCGCCCGGGTAATTCGCGACGGACAAGAAGTGGACATTCCGATTGAAGACGTCACAGTGGGGGACATTATATTCGTGCGCGCCGGAGAGAAAATCCCGGTCGACGGCGAAGTCATCGAAGGAAGCAGTACCGTGGACGAATCGATGCTCACTGGCGAAAGCATGCCCGTCTCGAAAAATGTGGGTGATTCGGTCATTGGAGCCACGATCAACAAACACGGTTCCTTCAAATTTAGAGCCACCAAAGTCGGGAAAGACACCGCGTTGGCGCAAATCATCAAGCTTGTAGAAGAAGCGCAGGGATCGAAAGCTCCGATCCAGCGTCTCGCCGATACGATTGCTGGGATCTTCGTGCCGATTGTCATAGGGATCGCCCTTCTGACCTTTGCAATCACGTATTTCTTAGTCGGTTTTACTCCCGCGTTAATCAGCGCGGTCGCAGTGTTGGTCATCGCTTGCCCTTGCGCGTTGGGGTTGGCGACTCCGACGGCTGTGATGGTAGGAACCGGGAAGGGCGCGGAAAACGGAATTCTCATCAAGGGAGCCGAGCATCTTGAAAGCGCGCATCGGGTGACGACCGTTGTGCTTGACAAAACGGGTACGATCACCAAAGGGGAACCGGAAGTTACCGACATTGTAACCGTGGGCAAACATTCCGAAAATGAACTTCTCCAATTGGCTGCCACGGCTGAACGCGGTTCCGAACATCCTTTGGGTGAAGCGATCGTGAACGGAGCGAAAGAAAGAGGATTGGAATTAGGAGAAGTTTCCCGATTCAATGCGATTCCGGGTCACGGTATCGAAGTCGAAGTCAACGGAAAGAAAATCTTAATTGGGAACAAAAAACTGATGCGTGAAAACAATGTCGCCATCGATAAGTTGATAAATCGCATGGAGGAATTGGAGGGCCAAGGAAAAACCGCCATGTTGATGGCGATCGATGGTCAACTTGAAGGAATTGTGGCGGTAGCGGATACTGTGAAGGAAACTTCCGCCAAAGCCATTCGC
The DNA here is from genome assembly GCF_042652925.1 of Effusibacillus consociatus. Classification (NCBI taxonomy): domain Bacteria; kingdom Bacillati; phylum Bacillota; class Bacilli; order Caryophanales; family Alicyclobacillaceae; genus Effusibacillus; species Effusibacillus consociatus. The sequence continues at coordinate 10,497 of NZ_JBHSHC010000139.1, read as the reverse complement.
CAGTTGAAAGACTTGGGCATTGAAGTGATTATGATTACCGGCGACAACCAACGAACGGCGGAAGCGATCGCAAAACAGGTGGGCGTCGACCGTGTATTGGCGGAGGTATTGCCCGAGGACAAAGCGTCTGAAGTGGAGAAATTGAAAAAAGAAGGTAAGATCGTCGTGATGGTGGGGGACGGAATCAACGACGCTCCGGCTTTGGTTGCCGCCCATATCGGAATCGCAATTGGTACAGGTACAGACGTGGCGATTGAAGCAGCGGACGTTACGTTGATGCGAGGAGATTTGATGGGAATTGTCGATACCATCAGACTTTCGAAGTCGACAATGCGAAAGATACGGCAGAACTTGTTCTGGGCTTTCGCGTATAACATTGTTCTAATCCCAGTTGCGGCGTTCGGTCTTCTGAATCCAATGCTCGCTGGAGCGGCGATGGCTTTCAGTTCCGTGTCTGTAGTAACCAATACCTTGTTCTTGCGCCGATGGAAACCGGTTCGAGTGTGATTAGGACTAAAGCTACCTGGTTTTATAATCCAGGTAGCTTTTTTAAGAAAGGAATGGAACGAGTTTAGGATAATAGCAGTTAACGGATTCATTTAGCTATAACTGATGGGATCGAAAGGAGGGACGTGATGGTTCACCGTCATCGAAATTACAATTGAGTCTGAAAGAGAACCTCAGTCATACATGACTGGAACGACGATCGGGTTATCGTCAAAAATCAACAACCGGAAGTGGTCTTAACATTTGATGACGGTCCGACGCGTTATCTTCCCGAGTTACTGACCCTTTTAAAAAAGGAAAACGTACAAGCGGTATTTTTTTGGCAGACGAGTTTGGTTGATGTCAAGAAACCTTGGATACAGGTGTTGGATGAAGGTCACTTGATCGGAAGTCACGGACACTCTCATCGGATACTAACGAAGCTTTCTTATGAGGAACAATTGCGAGAGATCCATCTGTCGAAAGAAAAACTGGAATCGTTAACCGGCAAAAGCATTAGCTGGTTTCGTCCGGCGTATGGTCTATACAACGAAGATACGATCAAGATCGCTCAAAGGTTAAATTTAGAAGTCGTTTTATGGCAAATAGCAAGTTGGGATTGGATGCATAAAAAAGACGAAATAGAAATTCTAGATAATGTATTGGAAAATGTGGCTCCTGGAGATATCGTGTTACTTCACGAATTGCCGCAAACCCTAAAAATTCTTCCGGACTTAATCCAGGGAATACGAGCAATGGGAATGAAATTTTCCCTACCTCACACTCAGTTGAGTTTGGAGCACTATCAGTTTCCAATGCCGAGCAAAGAATAAAATAAGCATTTGAAGGTGGCTAACTACCCCGATTCTTGGTGTGGGGTAGTTTCCATATAGGCAGAAAATCAAGGGTGCCAGATAGTTAAGACAAAGAATCAAAAAATGGAAAAAGGGGAAATTTAAATTTAGACAACTCATTTTGAATGGAGACCATGTCACAAAGTCACAGTTTATTTAATATTGACGGTAAGGACGTGACAAAATATGGATGAGCTTCTGTACCTATTGGCTCTTGTGGTTGGAATTGTAGGCTCTTTTGCGTTTTGGCGGTACGGAAGGAGCAGAAAAAGGGCTGTTGTTCGTGCCATACAAAAAGAACGTGAAAAATAATTACATATGGGGATTAAAAGTAATACAAAATCAAAAAAACCAACAGGAGTTAAGAAGTCAATGGCAAATACATCTATCGAGATCTATAGCACCCCCACTTGACCGGATTGTAAGGCAGCGAAAGAGTTTCTTTCGAAGCACAATATGACATATACAGAACATGATATTCAAGAACAACCAAATAAAGCGGACGAATTAATGAAACTTACAGGGAAGATGATTGTTCCTACGCTTGTAATTGGAGAAAAAGTTTTTATTGGCTTTGCGGCGAACCGAGATGAAATTGAAAAATTACTCCTCACTTAGTTGAATCTCTGAATATCACTTACTATCCCGTACTCTCGGGATAGTTTTTTTGTATTGGGGGAAATTTTCCTGACGAATTGCACGCTTTCATAACAAATTCTTCACATTTATGTGTTATTGTTTCACAAGGAATTCAAACGATTGTCAACATTTAACACGCTAGATGTATTGAATATGCTCCGAAACGCATATAAAATGTAGGATATTAAGTTTGTTAAAATATGATTTATTTTGTGAGAATTTATCAAGCGAATTTTTTACATGTAAGGCGGGTGAAATACTTGTTACCGAGTGAGCGTCAACGGAGAATTAAAGAGTTGATTCGGGATAGAGGCAATCTCAGGATCTCCGAGTTAAGTGAATTGCTCGGAGTATCCGAGATGACGGTTCACCGAGACATAAAACCTTTGGTAGAAGAAGGATTTATTATTAAAACCTTCGGCGGCATCACACTTGTTCGGGAAGAGCCGGGTAAAGTTTTGGACGATAACGATTGCGTTTTTTGCAGTCGAAGGATCGACCAAAGGCTTGCGTACAGACTGATTTTGCCGAATAACAGAGTGGAGTCGGCTTGTTGCGCTCATTGCGGGTTGCTGCGCCACCAGCAATTGGGTGATCAAGTGATTCAAGCAATTTGTTTCGACTTCTTTTCCAATACAACCATCAGTTCCTCTTCGGCTTGGTTTGTCGTAGACACCGCAATCGATATTGGTTGCTGCCAACCGCAAATACTCACTTTTGCGAGAAAGGATTATGCGGAAGGCGTTGTCAAAGGCTTCGGAGGTTGCGTGCTTTCGTTTGACAAAGCGATAGAGAGTGTTAACGGTAATATGCGAAGCGAGCGGGAGGGTTGCTGTACGAAACAGGGACAAGCTCAGTAAAATCAGGGATAAAAATATGACAGGTGGGTGGCATATGAAAAAAATTGTTCCGATAGCTTTATCGCTCGCTTGGGTAGTAGGACTAGGAGTTCAGTTATTTGGGAGCGCGAACGGACAACCTTCTGCAAATACACAGATCAACTCCTTGTTGAATCAAAACGAATCTTCCGAAATCAGAAAGGCACCCGAGTTCGCGTTGAAAGATCTCAACGGCAAGGATGTAAAGTTCAGCGATTCCAACGGGAAAGTTCGATTGGTTTATTTCTTCTACGCGTCGTGCGATGACGTTTGTCCGATAACCACAAAACAAATGGAAGACGTGCAAGAGAAATTGAAGGAGAAAGGGATTTTTGGAAAAGATGTTCAGTTCGTTTCCATCACCGTCGATCCAAAGCGTGACACGGAAAACGTGCTGAAAGCTTACGCGAACAAATTTAATGCCGATCCAAGCGGATGGACGTTCTTGCGCGGAGACGAGAAGGAAACGCAACAAATCGCAGACAAGTTTGGCGGACACGTCGAAAAAGATACCGATGGGAAATTCCTGCATTCCGACCGCCTTTTTTTGGTCGATCGCAATGGCAGTGTGGTTAAGCAGTACGTAAAAGCCGAGACGCAAGAAATATTGAAAGACATAATCAAACTTGCAAAAGAGTGATCCAGATGAATCAATACTTGCGAAAACACTGGTTTAACTTTGTGGCTGCCGCATTGATTATAACAGTTATAGCGGGGATTGGATATTGGCTGTGGTGGGGAGCAACTCGGCTCCCCTTTGTTTCCCGCGCTCCGGAATTTACGCTGACGAACGTTGAAGGTAAGCCAGTTCATTTTTCTGAACTAAACGGGAAAATCCGGTTGGTAAACTTCTTTTACGCAAATTGCCCGGATGTGTGTCCGTTGACCACTTCGTACATGGCAAACGTACAAGAAAACCTGAAACGAAAGGGTATTTTCGGAAAAGACGCGGTGTTTGTTTCGATCAGTTTTGACGAAAAGCGGGACACGCCGCTAGTGATCGAGGCTTACGCGAACGCCCACGGAGCGGATCGGAGCGGCTGGATGTTCCTTCGCGGAAACAACGAAGCCACGAAAGAAATTGCCGACAAATTTGGAGTTACTGTGGAAGCAAATGAAGAAAGCGCTCTTCATAAGAATAAAGTTCTTTTAGTGGATCGCGATAACAATATTAGACGAGTGTACAATGTCGGTCTTAACAACGAGTCGAAGCATATCGTTGCGGAAATCACCAAGGACATTGCTCGTCTCTCTTCTGACGAATAGTCTTACCAGTTAAGTTTTACCGAGAAGCAGGAAGATTAGAGGAGACTATCTCCCGCTATCGATTGAGGTGGCCAATTGAAACGAGAGGGGATTGTCGAATGAGACAAATAGGGACCATCGGATTATTGAATAAACAAATCAGTAGAATCTTCCGGATTGTTTGTTTATTACTGTTATTCACCGCTCAGTTGACATACGCTCACGCGGGTCATGGGGACGCTTTGGTAATCGCTGATGTTAAACCTGGTTCGGACCAACGTGCTTTTGCTGGGGACCAGTTTACGATGAAGGTTTCTTTGTTTGATTTCGCGGCTGTAAAAGCGAAAGAACAGGGAAAAACTTTGTCAAGTCCCGAAGTGATTGTAACTTTAACAAACCGCGAGAAAACCATAAACGTAAAACCTCAACCCGTAGGGGAAGGGGATTACCGGGCTGAAATCATCTTACCGAAAAGCGGCGATTGGAAACTTAGCGTGACGGCACAACGTCCAGAAGATAAGGAAACCGCAAAGTTCGAAGATCAGCTCCATGTGAAATCGGAGATTGAAAAAATTGCTCCCTTATGGGTTTGGATTGCGATTCCAACAATCATTGTCGCAGGAATCTTAGGATATTTTCTCAAACGAATGAAGCGCGTTTGAATCGATACCCAAAGATTAGCCGACTACCGGGGGAGTTTAACGGAGGTTAAGAAGGAAATTGCCTCTGAATCCGAAATGACATAAAGTGTCGGAAAATATTTTTTGAACCTCTCATTGTACATCACAAATTCTTCACAATTAGTGGCTATAATACTCTATTAGAAAAGCGAGGGGGATTAGGCCAATTTGGAATCGGTATTGGTCTACTTGCACGTTTGGCTTAGTTCCTTGGCTCAGACGGTGGCGAAACCCGTTGTCGACCTTGCCCTTCACCTGAATGTTTTCGGTGTAACGGCGTTTTTGTTGGGGATTGTCGGAGCCACGGCTCCATGTCAGCTCACTTCGAATTCAAGCGCGATTGCACTTGTCACAAGCTCCATCGACAGGAAATCGGCTTGGTCGCGTACGGCTTTTTTCGTGTTGGGCAAGGCTGTTGTCTACGTCGCGTTAGGAACGACGGCGATTCTTATCGGAACGACGATCGAAGACATACCGTTTTTCGGAAACAATCTGTTTCAGATGGTATTGGGACCGACACTCATGATCGTCGGTTTCGTATTGCTTGGCTTAATCCCCGTGCGAATGAATTTTTTATCCGTCGTTCATGAAAAAGCGAAGAATTGGATATCGTTAAAAAACAGCGCCTTAGGTTTGGGCTAACGATGGGTTTTCTTTTCTGCCCCACGCTGTTTTGGCTATTTTTTGGCGTTGTTGTACCGAAAAGTGGTACAAGTTCCACAAGGTTCTTCGACCCAGTGTTTTTTGCGGTAGGAACGACCATTCCGCTTTTACTATACACGTTGTTTTTATCGACCGGAACCGCATTGCTCACCAAAGTGATAGATCGAACTTGGTCCGTTCACAGGGTGTCGAAAGTTCTATCGGGAACCATGTTTTTGCTGTCAGGCATTTATGAAACCATCAGCTATTGGCTGATTTAAAAAAGGGGGAGTTTCCTGTGTTCACGATTATCGTTGCTTTGCTATCCGGAATCCTGATGACCGGGTATCCGATGGTACTCACGTACCGTTACAAGGACAAATTGACATGCATGGCAGGGATGATGATCGCGATGACGGCTGCCATGATGTCGAGTCTTTTGATCGGTACCGTTTTCGGCACGTTTACGCAAGGTCAATTGTTGATGCCGACCGTGGTATCTATTTTGATCGGAATGGCGGTCGGGTATTACACGGGCAAGCCTGTAAGTCTGATGGCTGCCATGGACGGCATGATGTCCGGTATCATGGGCGGCATGATGGGCGCGATGCTTGGCGTGATGGTGGTCTACCAGTCGCCCACAATCATGATCGGATTCGTCAACTTGATTTTCATCGTCGTCATGTCGCTTTTGGTCAAACTAATTCAGGAAGAAGCCAGAGTCATCGAAAAGAAGAAAGATACCTCGGCACAAGAGGCAACAGGCAACAGTTTGTCACGTCTTAAATGGCTGGTGCTGCCTGTCGTTCTTGTTTTGCTTTTTGTGATGATGAAAACTCCAGGTATCGGAAGCTCGTCTTTGAAAAACGTCTCCTCGGGACCTGCTGGGGCAACGACTACGGAATCTGTGGCTTCCAACTCGGGTTCAACTGCTTCGAATATACAAGCCAAACAAAAGAACGGATACCAAGAAGTCGACATCAAGGTCGGTACAAACGGATACACTCCCGACGAAATTAAGTTGAAAGCGGGCGTTCCGACGAAGCTTAACTTTCAGAAGGACTATAGAGGCGGATGCTTGTCCTATTTGATCATGCCGGACTTCAATATCCAGCAAGCCTTGAAGCAGGGAACAACGACAGTCGAGATCACCCCGAGTAAACCAGGAAAATACGTCTTCACTTGCGGCATGGGAATGTACGGAGGATATATAACCGTGGAATCCTAAAATTGATTTCAATTCATGGTCTTTCACGAAATCAAATAAGAAGTGGAATGCAGCGTAAGAAGCCCTCGTCCGGAGGGCTTTTTCGTTTATATGGGCGTATCCATTACGAGACATTGCGAATAAGATGCCTAGAGACGAAGGCAAAGAAGTTTTAGACTTACCGCTTCAGAAAGGGTGAAAAAATGTTCCCGTACCGGTTCATCCCTTATCCACTTTACCCCCACACACATACGAATCGTAACGCAAAACCGAGGCAACACCAAAGCGATTATCAGGAGGCAAGCCCCATTCATGAACACGTATTGCCCTCTCCCTACACATTCGAAAAGGTTAATTCGGAAATCTCCCGACGTGAAGATTGGGCATTACGCAGACAAAAGGAATTGCCGAATAACCGCCGATTATTCGTTCTGACCTGTATGGATGAACGTGTACCTATTGAAAAAGCATTGGGGGTGCAAGTTGGCGATGCTCACATTTATCGAAACGCAGGAGGCGTTGTGACTGACGATGTGATCCGATCGGCGGCTTTGTCATGTAATTTCTTTGGTTCACACGAGATCATTGTAGTAACTCATACAGAATGCGGAATGATGAGTCATTTCTTCCATACTGACCCGGATATGATTCTAAAGTATTTGGAATTTCATTTGGGTCGAAAAATCGATCCTGCAACAGTACCCCTTGATCCTTCGTTGCCAGAACTTGAGTTAAAAGGTGACCTGTACAACTCATTTGTGAAATGGATTCGAATGTTCGATGATACAGACAAAGCATGTTTGGCACAGGTGGAACTGTTACGAAACCACCCGTTAATTCGTAAGGATGTAGTCATTCATGGATATGTGTATGAAGTGGAATCAGGTACCTTACGCTTTCCATATCATCGAGTTGCGGATAAGGTGGATACGGCTGAAGAAATGTTTGCGAAAGGTGTATGGAGCAATAGATAGCAGCTTGAGGGCTTACTTGGAAGCAAGTAAGTCTTTTTTCTTCACATTTTTATCAAATTTCTTTGTTACGATTCCTTTATGTATTTACATTGTATCGAATATGGGGGGTATTCAGACGTGTGGATCGAGTGGTATCAGTGGATTTCGCAATTCTTTAACTCCCTCGGGCAGCCGATATACGAACTGTCGAGAGGCGTCAACATCCCGGTTTTGGTCGCGTTGATTTTGGGGTTGGCGGGCGCGACGGCTCCCTGCCAGATTTCGACCAACGTCGGGGCTTTGGCGTACGTGTCCCGATATGTTGGCAATGGTGAGGCGACATTCAATCAGGCACTCGGCTTTGTTGCAGGTAAGATTTTCGCCTATTCGTTGATAGGGGGAACCGTCATCTTTCTCGGAACGCGAATGGAAGTGGTTTCTGAACACCTAATTCCCGTCATCGAAGTGATACGAAAAGGGATGGGACCGATTTTTCTTGTTTCGGGGCTCGTAATGATCGGCGTGTTCAGATTCAGGAAAACAATAGGCGAAGGCATCAAGGACAAGCTTTTAAGAATCGTTCCAAAACAAGGAGTATGGGGAGCCTTCTTTTTAGGAAATGTGATTTCGCTCGCTTTTTGCCCCACTCTGTTCTTGCTTTTCTTCGGTATGTTGGTTCCGTTGGGCATTCGATCGACGGGGGGAATTGCGTTTCCCGCGGTGTTCGCGGTCGGAACAGCACTTCCGCTTCTTCTCTTGTCGTTTCTGCTGGCAACGGGAAGTGACGCGTTAAAGAAGAAGTTCGTGAAAAACTCGGGCAAAATCAATCGGGTGGTTGCAAAAATCGTTGCCGTGATTTTCATATTGCTTGGAATCAACGACACGCTTCTGTATTGGACTTTTTAAGAAACGGGGTTTCGGAGCGGGATGAAACGAATATTAATCGTCGAAGACGAGCGAAAACTTGCCGAAGTTATGAAAGCGTATTTGGAGCGGGAAGGGTATGAAGTGGATCTTGCAAACAGTGGTGAAGAAGGGATTTGCCGCCACGAACAGAATCCATACCACCTAATTTTATTGGATCGCATGCTTCCCGGAATTTCGGGTGACGAAACTTGCAAACGAATTAAATCGTTGTCGAGTGCAGGTATCATTATGATCAGCGCCAAATCGTCCGACCAGGATAAAATTGAAGCCTTCCATCTTGGAGCGGATGACTACATTGTAAAACCGTTCTCCCCAAAAGAATTGGTGGCAAGAGTCGTAGAGCTTTTTGGGAAGCCCTAAAGATACCCGTTTTTCACGAAAATTTTTAACAGCTATTTTGGTATTCTTCCCGCACGTACATTGATTTTTGAAAAAGGAGTGTAAACAATGCGAGTCATTTTATTTGAGCTTTGGGGCTACCCAATTCGATCTTATGGATTGGTTGTGGCACTGGCAATTTTGATCGGGATTGGTGTGGTTTTGTATTTCGCAAAACAGGAAGGCAAAGACCGGGAACGAGTTTTGAACTTGTGCATCTGGGCTGTCGTTGGCGGATTAGTTGGCGCACGCGTATGGGAGGTTCTGTTTTTCAACGGCAGCTATTATCTGCAACATCCCTCCGACATTGTGGCGGTGTGGAAGGGTGGGATGTCAATCCAAGGAGGACTTGTAGGTGGTATAGCAACAGCTGTCTGGTACATTAGAAAATTCGGCTGGAAGTTTTGGGAGACGGCTGATCTGTTTGCCCCTGGAATGATCGTGGGGCAGGCGGTTGGACGAATTGCCTGTCTTTTAAACGGTGATGCTTTTGGTTCGCCGACAGGGAGTACTTTCGGTATTGTTTACCCGCCCGGTACCGTCGCTTACGATCGATATGGGGATCAGCCGTTATACCCCGCGGAAATCTGGGAAGGACAGTGGAATCTTATTGTATTTGCCCTTTTATTGGTGATAAAAAATAGGAAACTCCCACAAGGTGTTCTCTTCTTGTCTTATGTATCGTTATATTCGGTAGGACGATTTTCGCTCGAATTTTTAAGAGGGGATACACCCCACTACTTGTTCGGATGGACAGCTGCGCAATGGACGAGCGTAGGTGCTGGTTTAGTCACAACGGCTCTATTGTTCCTGACCAAAAGGGGGCGAACCCGAAACACAGCTAGTTTTGAATTGGATTCCAATCGTCAAACGGATGCCAAATAGGAGTATACAAACCCACGCAGAGTAAAGATTCCCATCGCAAAGACCCGGATACGTACCGGTTTTTTGCAGTCACTAAATAACAGGAACAATTCTCAAAAAGAAAAAGGCGGTGAGGAAGTCCTACGCCCGCCCTACGATTAAAATTTTTAAGCAGCCATTCTCCGGCATTCGTCCGCGCATCTCCGGCACGCTTCCGCACATCTTTGGCAATGAGCGTCCTGGAATTTCGCGCATTCGGTGGCGCAAGCGTCGCAGATTGTTGCGCAAATGCCGCAAATTTGCTTCGCGAACTCACTATTGCGAGACATATACTGCGAAGCTAGAGCACAAATGTCGGCCGAATCCCGGCAAAGTTGAATGCAACGCGTCCTAGCCTGGACATCCGCTTCATTGAAACACGCCGTGTAACATTCTTCACATGCTTGCAGACACGCGTTACAAGCGTCGATACAAGCTTGCATCGCGGAAGTAGCCATAACAGCTGTAGGCATGGAGACTCCTCCTTTTTTGTTTTTACTCTCCGGTTCAATTCCCGAACCTAAATATATCGTTTGCAAATATCCCACTTGAATATGCTGGAATAACTTTCTTCAGGGAGACCAGGATGAATAATAACCTCAAAATAGTCCATAATATAATTGCTATTTGACTATAGGAGCTATTCCTGTAATGAATTAAAACGCAGTTTGCAAAAAGAAAAGCGCCTCCTGTATGCTGGGTCTC